>NZ_JBIWAE010000018.1:0-190934 GCF_044759865.1 Streptomyces sp. NPDC099050
ACTCATCCAGTTCTACGGGGGTCCCGGGCCCCTGGCAACGACCCCTCTTACTAGTGGCCCTCGCAGCCGGGGCGCAACGACCCCCCGAGGCGCGGACGGGTATCCGCGCAGGTGGGGGCGGGTGTGTGGGGGTGGGCATGGGACGTTCAAGGACTACTATCCCGCCTCGTATGTGACCTAGGTCCTGTGGGGCGGGTCACCGCCCAACCACCCCGAACTCACCCTCCGTGGCCGACCGTACCCCTTTCAGGGGAAGGCGAGCGGGCTTTTCAGCCCCCGGATCGAAGGCCACAGGACCAGCGAAGGCTGCCGTTCACGCGGTCCGCGCCCGCGGCCACGGGGCCGGTGGCGGGGAACGGTGGCGTCGCCGGGTGGTTCGTGCGGCGTGTCCGTCGTGCACGACCGCGGAAGCCCCGGACCGCTGCCTAGCGTGGGCCCATGAGCACCCGCACGCCACCGCCCAGCGCCGGGTACGGCATCCGGTTCGCCCGGTCCTCCGAGTCCGGGGCGGTCGCCGCCCTGCTGGCCCGCGCCTTCTCCGACGACCCGGTCATGGCTTGAATGCTCCCCGCCCCGGCCGACCGGGAACGCCGGATCGCCCGCTACTTCGAGCTCGCCCAGCGCCAGGTAAGACCCCGCGCGGGCGGGGTCCGGGTCGCCGCGACCGGCGACGGGCGGTTGCTGGCGGCCGCGCTGTGGTCGGGGCCCGGGCGCTGGAAGACCTCCGCACTGGGAGAGCTGGCGGCGCTCCCCCACTACGTACGCGTCTTCGGTCTCCGTGGGATGTCGCGAGCCGGTGAGGTCCAGAACCTCCTGCACGGTGCCCATCCGGACGCGCCCCACTGGTACCTGCCGTCCGTGGGAACGGACCCGGGGCTCCAGGGGACGGGAGTCGGAACGGCTCTGCTGCGCCAGCAGCTGGCCGACTGCGACAGGATCGGGCAACCCGCCTACCTGGAATCGAGCAAGGCCGCCCATGTCCCCTTCTACGGACGGCTGGGCTTCCGCGTCACCTCCGAACTCCGTCTCCCGCAGGACGGACCCACCCTCTGGCCCATGTGGCGCGAACCCTCGTCAGCGCCGGCCGGCTCGGCGGCAGGTGGTTCGGGTCGCGCCGGATCCCGAGGACCACGCCGCCGGAGCCTGCGGTGACGAGGGTCAGTTCCCCGGCCCCGGCCGCCGGTCCGCGGGTCTTCGGTGTGCGGGTCTTCGGTGTGCGCGGGCCGCGCATGGGCCCGTCGAGCTCGGGTAGTCGCGCCTCCAGACGTCCTGACGGACGACCCACACCTGCGGGTGCGGGCTGCTGACGACACGGAAAGGGGTGCGCATGTCGCACGTCGAGGAGTATGTCGAGGTCAACGTCCCGGTACGCACGGCCTACAACCAGTGGACGCAGTTCGAGGAGTTCCCCGCCTTCATGGAGGGGGTCGAACGGATCGTCCAGCGCACGGACACGCTCACCCACTGGGTGACGAACGTGAACGGTGTGCAGCGCGAGTTCGACGCGCAGATCACCGAGCAGCTCCCGGACCGGCGCGTCGCGTGGATGACCGTCGACGGTGAGGCCCGGCAAGCCGGGCTCGTCACCTTCCAGCCGATCGACGCGACCACCACCAAGGTCGTCCTGCACATGAACTGGGCACCGGACGGCCTGGCCGAGGCGGCCGCGGACAAGCTCGGCTTCGTCAAGCGTCAGGTGGCGGGTGATCTGAAGCGGTTCAAGCTCTTCATCGAATCGCGTGGGGTCGCGACGGGTGCCTGGCGGGGCGAGATCTGAACCGTGGCGGCCTTCCCCGTGGCGACCTTCCCGCCGGGCGGCGGGCGCTCCGGGGACCAACAGTGCGCGATGTGACGGCGGATCGGGTGGCGGACCGGGCCGGGGTACGGGATCAGGCCATGGTTCCGTCACCCGACCGGTCCAACAGGTCTTAGAGTGTGCGCGTGACCGAGCAGAAACCCGAACTCATCGCCGGCCGGTACCAACTGGTCGAACCCATCGGCCAGGGGGGCATGGGCCGGGTCTGGCGCGGCGTCGACCAGCAGCTCTTCGGACGCGAGGTCGCCATCAAGGAGATCCTCTTCCCGGCGGGGATGGACGACGGCGACCGTGCCACGCTGCTCAGGCGTTTCACCGGCGAGGCCCGCGCGGCGGTCACTCTCAGCCATCCCGGGATCATCACCATCCACGACGTCGTCGAGCACAACGGCTCCCCCGTCATCGTCATGGAGTTCATCCGGGGGCAGTCCCTCGCCGCGGCCATCCACCGGCAGGGCCGGCTGCCCGTGCGGCGTGTGGCGGAGATAGGGGCCGCCCTGCTCGGCGCGCTCACCGAAGCGCACGGCGCACGGATCATCCACCGTGACATCAAGCCGGACAACGTGCTCCTGACCAAGGACCGCGTCGTCCTCACCGACTTCGGCATCGCCCACCTCGCGGACGCCACGACCAAGCTCAGCCGGAGCGGGACCGTCATCGGCACCCCGCACTACATGCCCCCGGAACAGCTGGAGGGCAAGCGCCCGACCCCCGCGAACGACTTGTGGGCCCTTGGTGCCACCCTGTACCACGCCATCGAGGGACGCCCGCCGTTCGAGGCCGACGGGCTCCACGCCCTCGCCGTGGCCGTCTTCACCCGCCCCCACCGGCCGCCGGCCCACGCCGGCCCGCTGGCGCCCGTACTGGACGCGCTCCTCACGAAGGACCCGGCGCGACGCGTCGGCGCGGCCGAGGCCGCCGAGCTTCTGGCGTCGGCGCTGCGGTCCTCCCGGTCCCGGGCGGACACGGCCTCGCAGCCCGCCCCGCGCGAGCCGGAAGCTGCGCCCGTCCCGGAAACGAAGCCCTTCCCGGAGGCGGCGACCGAGCATGCCCCGACCCCGACCGCGCGGGAATCGGAACCGGCTTCACCGCTGCCGACGCCCACGGCCGAGGAACCGGCGCACAGGCCCGACACCTTCCCTCAGCCCCTACCGGAGCGGCCGACCACCCCGCCCGTTGCCGTCCCTCCGGCCGAGGACGTGATCTCGCTCGGCCGGCCGGACCAGCAGGGGCGGGAGGAGGGGGCTTCCGCCCGTCGGCGCGCCCTCACGCGGCGCTCCGCCGTTCTGGGAGCGGCCATGGTCACGCTCGCGGCCGGGTCCGTTCTGACCTGGAAGCTGACCGGTGACACCTCGCACGGCGGCGGGGGTTCCGGCGGCGGCTCCACAGCCTCCACCGTCACGGTGGTCATCGGGGTGGACGCGCCGCTCAGCGGCGGCCTGTCGGCCATGGGCGTCGGCATGAAGAACTCCGCCGACCTGGCGGTCAGAACGTCCAACCGGACCGGGCACGTACCCGGCGTGACATTCGAGATCAAGGCTCTGGACGACGAGGCCGCTCCCGCCAAGGGAGGTCCCAACGCCGCTCGGTTCATCGGAGACGCGAAGGTGCTCGGTGTGGTGGGGCCACTCACCTCGTCGGTCGCCAAGACCATGGCGGAGCCGCTCGGACGGGCGAACCTCGTCAACGTGTCACCGTCCAACACCGACCCCGTGCTGACGCTGGGCCCCGACTGGGCCAAGGGCTCCAAGTCCCGCCCGTACGACACCTACTTCCGGACCGTCGCCACCGACGTCGATCAGGGGCCGTTCGCCGCCCGGTACCTGCACGGCGAGGCCGGGAAGCGGAAGCTCTACGTCATCGGCGACGGCAGCGCCTACGGCACCGGTCTCGCTTCCGGGGTCGGGGCCGCGTTCACGAAGCTCGGCGGAACCGTCGTGGGTACGGACCAGATCGATCCCGCGCAGGACGACTTCTCCTACCTGGCCGCCCAGATTCGCTCCTCCGGCGCCGACGCCTTGTACTTCGGCGGCTACTACGACGCCGCCGGACCGCTCTCCCAGCAGCTCAAGCAGGCGGGCGTGACCATCCCCCTGATGGGCGGCGACGGCATCTTCGACCAGCAGTTCCTGACGAAGAACACGAAGGCCGAGGGTGACCTCGCCACGGGCATCGGCGTCCCTGCCGAGGACCTGGAAAAGGGACCGGACTTCCTCGCGCAGTACCAGGAGGCGGGGTACCAGGAGGCGGCCGGTTCCTACGGCCCCTACGCGTACGACGCGACCTGGGCCGTCATCGAGGCCGTGAAGGCCGTGGTGGAGGCCAACGGCGGAGCCCTCCCCGCTGACGCCCGGGCGAAGATGCCGCAGGCCGTGTCGGGGCTGGCGTTCGACGGCGTCACCGGTCGGGTGGCCTTCGACGAGTACGGCGACACGCTCAACCGCCGGCTGACGGTGTACGCGGTGAAGGGCGGCAGCTGGACGACCGTGAAGAGCGGCCCCGGCACCCCCTGAGCCGTCCCGGACACGCCGGAAGCCGTCCCGGACACGCCGGAAGCCGTCCCGGACGCGCCGGAGGCGCCGTGGCTCCCCCCTTGGCAGCCACGGCGCCTCCTGTCCGTCGAGCGACCTACAGCCGCTGCCAGAGCGCCGGGACCACCGGCGGCTCCCAGCCCGTCTGGGCCTGGTGCCCCTGGATACAGCGGTAGCTCGCGCCGCCGTAGGTGACGGTGGCGCCGGCCGCGTAGACGGAGCCGGCCTTCCAGGTGCCGCCCGGCTGGGGGTCACCGGGGCCGGGGCCCGGGTCGGTTCCGGTGACCTTGAGGGTCAGGCCGTAGGAGGACAGGATCGGGTTCAGCGGCTGGAAGAAGGTGGTCCCGCCGCTGGAGCAGTTGCCGGAGCCGCCCGAGGTCACGCCCTGGGCCTGGCTGCCGGAGATGTAGGAGCCGCCGGAGTCACCGGGCTCGGCGCAGACGGTCGTACGGGTGACGCCGGAAATGGTGCCCTCGGGGTAGGTGACGCTGGTGTTGTGCTGCTGGATGGTTCCGCAGTGCCAGCCGGTGGTCGATCCGGAGCGGCACACCGAAGCTCCGACGGGTTGCAGCACCGAGCCGGTGACCTGCACGTTCGCCCCGCCGCTGCCCTTGACGAAGGAGGTGGCGGTCCAGTTGGCGTTCGCCGCCACCCAGGCCATGTCGTTGCCCGGGAAGACGGAGGCCTGGAACGAGCCCTGGGCGACCTGGTTGAAGCCGCTGGTGGTGGTTCCGGCCCGCCCGCAGTGTCCGGCGGTGGCGAAGCCGTTCACCGTTCCCTTGGTGATCGGGAAGCCCACCGAGCAGCGGCCGCTGCCGTTCATGTAGTACGCGTCCCCGCCGCGCAGGTCGTACAGCAGGCGCGGGGCCTCGGCGGTACGGACCACCGTGACCAGTGCCGCGTCCGTCCCGGTGGCCGCCAGCAGGGCGGCCGCTGCCCCGGGCCGGGTCTCCTCCACGACCAGGGTGTTGCCGCGCGGGTCGACGTAGCGGACCGGGGTCCCGGCGGTGGCGGCCCGGTCCAGCGCGGCCTTCGCGGTGTCCAGGTCGGCCAGGGAGCGGCCGACCAGCTTCGCCCGGGCACCGGTGGCCCGTATGGACGCGGTGTCGGCGGCCCGGGTGGTGGCCACGGTCAGGGTCCCCGCGTCGCCGCCGTCCAGCCAGGCTCCGGCGAAGGCCGCGCCGAGCCGGTCCCGCAGTCGGGCGGCGGTGGCTCCCGCCTCGGCCTCGTGGGCCAGGCGGGCCTTGGCCTGTGTGGGGGTCAGGCCGAGGTCGCGACGCATGGCGGCGAGCAGCTCGGGAGGAGCGTCGGCGGTGTGCAGGGTGGCGGAGGCGGACTTCTGCGGGCGCCCGGTGCCGGCGGAATCCGCGGGGGCGGCCGTGGCAGCGGCGCCGGTGGCGGCGAGCAGCAGCCCGGCGGCGGCCAGGGCGGTACACGCCGCGCGGGCGTGTCGCTTGAGCATGGGGGATCTCCTCGGTTCGGTGGGGGGTCAGCGACACCGTAGGAATCCGAACGCCGCGGCGGGAGATGCCGGTTGGCCCCTACCCCGGTGCTATGGCCGCGGTACGCGGCCGGGGGGCGGAGCGTCCTGGTCGCCGGGGACGGCCCTCCGGCGGCGGTTGCGGTGCGCGCGGGCACAGCCGGAGCGTGGCCGAAGCTCAGCCGGCGTGCGGCCCTGGCACAGCCGGGGTGCCGCCGGGATGAGACCGGGGCGCGGCCGGGGCGCGGCCGGGGCGCGGCCATGGTGCGGCCGGGACGCGGCCGGGGCGCGGCCGGGATGAGACCGGGGCGCGGCCGGGGCGCGGCCATGGTGCGGCCGGGGCGCGGCCGGGGCCCCTTCGAGGCCGCGGCCCGTCGCTTCGCGCGTGGCCCCCGTCCCGCCTACGCCCGTTCGGCCAGGGTCGTGGCGACCGCGGCCGCCGACGAGCGGGCCAGCGCCTCCGTGTGCGCGGCCCGCGCGTGCTCCAGCACCGCCGCCGCGTGGGCCGCGGCCCGCCCCGCCGGATGCCAGCCGAGCAGGTGCCTCCACACCAGCGGGCTCCCGGCGAGCGGCCGGGCCACCACCCCGGGGGTCACGGGGAAGGTCGCCCGGCACAGCCCCACGGCCCGCCCGACCTGGACGAGGTGCACGCACGAAGCCGTGTCCGTCTCGTACACGCACGCCGGGGTGAAACCGGCGCGCACGCACGCCGTCGCGAAGCAGTCCCCGAAGCACCCGTCGCCCGGTACGTCGGTCCAGGCCTCGGCGGCCAGTTCCGCCAGCTCGATCCACGGCCGCTGTGCCAGGGGGTGGTCCTCGGCCAGCATCACGTGCACCGGGTCCCGTGCGACCTCCCTCCACGCGAGCCGTCCCGGCCCCGGCGGGGCGCTCTCCCCGCACACCCCGACCAGGGCGAAGTCCAGCCTGCCGGCGGCCACGCCCCCGGCCACCTCGCGTTCCGACCACGAGGTGTACGTGGTCACCGGCACGCCGGGCTCCTGCCGGACGATCCGGTCGACGAGCCCGCCCAGGAGCGGCCCGTGCGTCCCCCCGAGCCGGTAGCCGACCGCGCCCTGCCGGGCGAAGCGCACCGCCTCCTCCTGAAGCTCGCACACGGCCGGCAGCACCACGCGGGCCCGTTCCAGCACCAGCTCCCCGAGCGCGGTGGCCCGTACGCCCTCCCGCCCCCGGAAGAAGAGCGGCCCGTCCAGCGCCCGCTCGATCCGCTTGAGCTGGGTGCTCAGCGCGGGCTGGGTGAGCCCCAGGGCGGTGGCCGCGCGGGTCAGGCTCCCGGCGTCGGCGACCGCTCTGACGATCTTGAGGTGCCTCAACTCCAGATCCATGCACTGAGCTTGGTCCAGACCTGTGCACATGCGCTACGGGTCTACCGCATCCGGAATCGGGCCGGCCGAGGACATCGGGTGTCCGCCCTGCTCAGGAGGGTGCGATGCTTCATGCACGCCGGCAAAGCGCCGGCTCGATGAAAGGTGACTCCCATGGCGGCAGGATTCTCGGAGTGGAAGGTCAACCGGCAGTACTCGGAGAACGACCGTGTCGTTCATTTCGGCAGGCAGTACCGGTGCCTGGTGACGCACAAGTCCAATTCCGCGAGCAATCCGGCGACGACCGTCAAGATGTGGCAGCCCTACGCCGGTTGAGCGGCCCCGCTTTCAGGCCGCACTGCCGGATCGGCGCCGGCGGCGACCACCCCGCGGCACATCGGGCGACGAGCAATTGGAAGCGCTCTCATTCCTCCGTCCGCCCCGGCGCTAGGCTGTAGCCGATCCGGCGACGGCGCAGGTCCGCACCACCTCGCGCGTCGCCGCCCCCCGTCGACGAGGAGCGAGCGCCTTGCCCGAGCAGTCCCCGGGGTCCCGCCCCACCCTGGAAGCCGTCGCGGCGCGTGCCGGGGTCTCCCGGGCCACCGCCTCCCGGGTCGTCAACGGGGGCGACGGGGTCCGCAAACCGCTGGTGGACAAGGTGCTCCGGGCGGTCGACGAGCTCGGCTACGTCCCCAACCACGCGGCCCGGACTCTGGTGACACGGCGGACGGGCGCGGTGGCCGTCGTCATCGCGGAGCCGGAGGTGCGGATCTTCTCGGACCCCTTCTTCTCCCAGCAGATCCGGGGCATCAGCAAGGAGCTGACCGCCCATGACACCCAGCTCGTACTGCTGCTGGTGGAGGGGCCCGGCGACTTCGACCGGATCACCCGATACCTGTCCGGCGGGCACGTGGACGGCGCGCTCGCCTTCTCGCTGCACACGGACGACCCGCTGCCCGCGATCACCCGGCGGGCGGGGATTCCGACCGTGTTCGGGGGTCGGCCCGGCTGGACCGCCGGACCCGGCGAACGGACCGTTCCCTACGTCGACGCCGACAACCGGGGTGGGGCCCGGGTCGCCGTGCAGTACCTGCGGGACCTCGGGCGCGAGCGCATCGCGCACATCGCCGGGCCGCCCGACCAGACCTCGGCGACGGACCGCCTCGACGGCTACCGGGACGTGCTGCTGGACCTGGATCCGACACTCGTCGCTGAGGGCGCCTTCACCGTCGAGAGCGGGGCGCGGGCGATGGCGGAGCTGCTGGACCGGCGGCCCGACCTGGACGCGGTGTTCGTCGCGAACGATCTGATGGCCTCGGGGGCGCTACGGGTCCTGCGCGAGCGCGGGATCGCGGTGCCCGGGCAGGTGGCCGTCGTCGGGTTCGACGACATGGATCCGGTGGCCAAGGAGACCGACCCGCCGCTGACCACCGTCCGGCAGGACATCGAGGGCCAGGGGCGGCTGATGGCACGGCTGCTGCTGCGCGGCCTCGACCGTACGGGGAACGGCGCGGGACCGGACTCGGTGATCACGCCGACCATGCTGGTCCGGCGGGACTCCGCCTGAACCCCGGCGCACGCCGCGTACGGCGGGTCTCCGCCCCGAGGAGCCGGAGACCCGCCGCACGGGATCGTGCCCGTAGGTCTGGTTCATCCACGCGGTGGACTACGCGTACGGGATCCTCAGCACCGCCGCGTCCGTGCCCGTCTGCACCTGCGACGTGCCGTTGCCCAGCGCACTCCAGATCTCCAGGCGGACGGTGCCGTTCTTGAGTTCGCCCAGGCTCCCGGTGACGGACTGCGCGCCGACCGCCTGCGTGTACTCCTCCCAGCCCGCGACCGGGTCGGTCGCGAAGTAGCGGAAGGTTTCGGTGCGGTCGAAGGTGCCGTCACCGGTCAGGTCGTAGCTGACCCGGACCTGCGGGGCGAGCCCGACCTTGGCGCCGGCGTCCACCCGGAGGCGGAACGCGGTGGCGGCCCCGGCGGAGACCTTGCCGGTGACCTGCTTCGCCTCGTAGACGGTCGGCCGGTACGGGGTACCGTCCCGGTTCACGCCGTCGGCGGAGGCCAGGGTGTCCGCGCCGGCCGGGTCGGTGGTGGCGGTGGTGAGGACGCCGCCGCTCTTGAGGCGGAAGGTGTTGCCGGTGGACGGGCCGGGCTCCTCCGGGTCCGGGTCTCCGCCGCCGGGGCCGGTGCCGACGGCCGACGCACGGGCCGGCACGGAAAGGGTTTTGCCGTCCGAGAAGGTCACCGTACGGGCGGTGGAACCGTGGTTGTGCGCGGCGTAGGTGCGGATGCCGTTCTTGGTGAAGACCGCGGAGGTGGGCAGGTCCGCGCTCACCGTCATGTCCGGTGCGCCGAGTGCGCCGAGGGTGTTGATCCAGTGGTAGGTGTGCGCCTTGGACTCGCCTTGCTCGGGTGTGTAATTGCCGTTCGCCCCGTCCCACTTGGCCTTCGCCGACGCCGGATCGGTCAGCGCCTCGAACTCCCAGAGCAGGTCGCGCCACTCCTGGGCCGGGCCGCCGTTCTCGCGCTCCATCTCGGCGATGTTCCGCGTGATGGCGGCCTTCTCACGGGCCAGGTGCAGTGAACCTCCGGTCACGGGAAGGACGTTGATTCCGTGGATCTCCTCCGGGTTGGCGGTCCACCAGGTGGAGTAGGCGGCGCCGCTCCCCCAGACCATGCCGACCGTGCCGTACTTGTAGGAGGCGGGGAAGACCTGCTCGTTCGCGTCGAACCAGTACTGGGTGATCGCCTCGGACTCCGTCGTCAGCAGGTAGCTGCCGAGGTCGCGGAGCGAGGTGTCGCCGGTCGCCGCGCCCCAGAGCACCAGACCGGCGCTGAGGTTGATCGACTCCGACGAGGACTCCTGGTTGTTGCCCGCCGCGAAGCCCTGGTGGCCGGAGGCCCAGCTGTGGCCCGCGTACACGTCGAAGCCGCGCAGGAAGGGGTACGCCGCGTCGGTGCGGCTCGGGTTGGCGGTGTCGCGGATCAGGTGCTTGGTCATCGCGCCCCAGGCCGAGTCCGCCGCCCAGGCCGGGTCGTACTGGGCGATGATCGCCGCGGCGTAGACGTAGTAGCTGTAGTGGAAGTGGTGGTCGTTGAGTTCGGTGTCGCTGCCGTACGAGGCCGGGTAGCCGGTGAGGGTCTTCCAGTCCTTGTCGTAGCTGAACTCGCCCGCCCCGCCCGCCGTGAACCACTCCTGGAGCCGGCCCTTCATCAGGCCGAGGAGTTTGTCGCGGATCGCGGTCTGGCCGATCTGGTCCGCCACGGGCACCAGTTGGGCGAGCCGGCCGAGCGCCTTGCCGGTCCAGTAGGTGTCGGTGGCCCCGGAGAACGGGTCGGAGGCGTTGGCGACCTCACTCAGGTAGCCGGTCAGCCGGGCCCGGTCGACGCCGCCGGAGGCGGGCAGGGCGGGCAGCACGCCGCTGTTCTTCTGGCTGGTGGTGAAGGAGGCGGACTCGCGCACCTTCATGGTGCCGCGCGGTGAGACGTACGTGTACGGGGTCAGCGCGTCGGTGGTGTGCAGCCACTGGTGCCGGTAGAGGGCCTGGAGCGCGCCGCGCTCGGTGCCCTCCTTCGCCTCCGTGGTCAGGGTGTAGGTCGCCCGGACGTCGCCGCCTGCGCTCTGCCAGGCCACCTGGGAGCCGGTGACGAAGCTGAAGGCGTACTTGCGGTAGGTCGCGAGCGCGTCCGTGGAGGGCAGGACGGCGAGCGAGAAGTAGTCCTTGCCCGCGAGTCCGGCGGTGATCGTGGTGCCGGAGACGCTCCAGTCGGCGCCGGTCGGGGCGAAGAGGGCGTAGTGGTGACCGGCGACCGTGATGCCCAGGACGTTGCCGTTGTCCGCGAAGACGGTGGGCGTGGAGGCGGTCGTGACGCGGGCGTCGCCGCCGGAGCCCTTGGCGTACACGAAGGGCATGCCGTGGCCGATGGTGGCCCGGAAGGTGCGGGAGCCGTCCGCCCAGTACGGGGTGACCGTCCAGTCCGACCAGGCGTCGGCCTTGGTGTCGGGAGAGTTGAGACCGGTGAGGCCGACGGTGAGGTCGGCCTTGTGGGCGTATTCGTACTGGCGGCCGTCACCGACGATCGCGGGCGCGGTCGGGTAACCGACCTCCAGGCCGGAGGCCTTGGCCTGGTAGGTGAGGGGGTGACCGTACATGGGGGTGGAGTACGGGTTGTCGCCGTAGCGCTGGTAGGCGAGCGAGGTCCACCAGTCGTTGGTCGGGACCGGCTTGTCCCGGGCGGCCGGAGTGAGTTTGGGGATGACGGGGGCGCCGGTGTTCGTCGTGGGTCCTGACGTGCCGGCGGGCCGCGCGTCGGTGTAACTGCCGGACCCCGCCGGGATGCTGGCGGCGACCGCGGGGGAGGCGGCGGGGCCCAGGCCGACGGCAGCCAGGCCGATGGCCAGGAGCGTCGCCGCTGCGGGTCTGGAGAGGGAGGCTCGCACGAAACTGCACCTCGATCACGTGGGGGGAAGAGCGCTTTCGAGAGCGCTCTCAAGTGCCATGGAACGTAAATCTCCTGAAACCTAGGTGTCAAGAGAGCATGCTTGAAGAGCAGTTGGGCGCAACGCCAAGCCGTTATGTGTTCGAGTCTTGACGGGGAGGGGGTGGTGGGGGACGCTCCAGACGCACGAACTGAGAGCGCTCTCAATCGATGCTCTCAACCAGTGCTCTCAAGCGTTCCGTTCATCCCGAAGTCAAGGGAGGCTTCCCATGCCCATCGCCCGAGCCGCCAAGAGAGCCACGGCCCGCCTCGGCGCCGTCGTCCTCGCAGGGGCCCTCCTCGCCGCCTGTGGATCCGGCGCCTCGCCTGACTCCTCCGACGGCGCGGGCGAAGAGGTCACCCTCACGGTCGACCTCTTCGGATCCTTCGGGTTCAAGGAGGCGGGGCTCTACGAGGAGTACCAGAAACTGCACCCCGGGGTGACGATCAAGCAGAGCGACACCCAGGACGAGGCGGACTACTGGAAGTCGTTCCAGACCCGCCTCGCGGGTGGCGGCGGTCTCGCGGACGTGCAGGGCGTCGAGGTGGGCCGGATCGCGTCGGTCACCCAGCAGCAGTCCGACAAGTTCCAGGACCTGAAGGCGTTCGGGGCCGACAAGCTCAAGGATCAGTTCGCCGAGGCCAAGTGGTCGGCGGCGACCACGAAGGACGGCAAGGTCCTCGGCCTCGGCACGGACGTGGGCCCCGAGGCCATGTGCTTCCGCACCGACCTCTTCCAGCAGGCCGGTCTCCCCACCGACCGCGAGGAGCTCGCGAAGAAGTGGTCCACCTGGGACGGCTACCTGGAGCTGGGCAAGGAGTACAAAAAGAAGGCCCCCGCCCAGAGCGCCTGGCTGGACAGCGTCGGATCCCTCTACGGGGTCATGATCGGCCAGGAGAAGGAGCGGTACTACAACGCCGCCGGCGAGATGATCTACGAGACGAACCCGGCGGTCAAGACGGCCTGGGACACCTCCGTGAAGGCGGCCGAGGCCGGCCTGAGCGCCAAGCTCGACCAGTGGTCCCCGCAGTGGAACCAGGCCTTCGCGGCCGGTTCGTTCGCCACCATCCCGTGCCCGGCCTGGATGCTCGGCTACGTCAAGGGCCAGGCCGGTGCCGCGGGCCAGGGCAAGTGGGACGTCGCCAAGCTCCCCGGCGGCGCGGGCAACTGGGGCGGCTCGTACCTCTCCATCCCCCGTGCGGCCAAGCACAAGGAGGAGGCGTACAAACTGATCGAGTGGCTCACCGCGCCCGAGCAGCAGGCGAAGGTCTTCCAGAAGCAGGGCAACTTCCCCTCCTCGACGGGAGCGATCGCGAAGATCGCGGATGCCAAGGACCCGTACTTCTCGGGCGCCCCGATCGGCCGGATCTTCGGTGAAGCGGCCAAGGAGTCCCCGGTCCAGGTCCTGGGCGTGCACGACCAGAACGTGATGCAGCAGCTCACGAACGCGCTGAGCGAGGTCGAGCGCAAGGGAGTCTCGTCGGACAAGGCCTGGGAGACGGCGAAGAAGGGCGTGGCGAACGTGACCGGCTGACGCCGGCCCTCCTGCCCTCGTACCCCCTCCTGCCCTCGTACCCAATCCTGCCCCGATCCACCGAAGGGCCGCTTCGTGTCCCCCACCTCCACGGCGAAGGCCGGACCCCGCCCGGCCGGGGCCGGATCCGGCCCCGGATCCGGCCCGGACCACGGTCCGGCCGCCGCTCTCCGGCGCAGCTGGCGCAAGGCCTCCCCGTACGCCTACATCGCCCCCTTCTTCACCCTGTTCCTCGCCTTCGGCCTCTTCCCGCTCCTCTACACGGCGTTCGTCTCCCTCTACCGCGTCGAGCTCCAGACGAGCGGCGCGATGGAGTGGCGGGGCATCGCCAACTACACCGCGCTCTTCACCGACACGTACTTCTGGACCGCGCTGCGCAACACGTTCACCATCGGCGTGCTGTCCACCGTGCCGCAGCTCGCGATGGCCCTGGGCCTGGCCCACTTGCTCAACTACAAGCTGCGCGCGCGGACGTTCATCAGGACCGCGGTCCTGCTCCCCTACGCGACGTCCGTCGCCGCCGCCACGCTCGTCTTCGCGCAGCTCTTCGGCCGCGACTTCGGGCTGATCAACTACGTGATCGGGCTCATCGGTGTCGGCCCGGTGGACTGGCAGACGGGCACGGTCGCCTCGCAGATCGCCGTGTCGACGATCGTGATCTGGCGCTGGACCGGCTACAACGCGCTGATCTACCTGGCGGGCATGCAGTCGATCCCGCACGAGCTGTACGAGGCCGCGGCGATCGACGGGGCCTCCCGCTGGCGCCAGTTCATCCACGTGACCCTTCCCGGACTGCGGCCGACCATCGTCTTCACGGTGATCGTTTCCACGATCGGAGCGACCCAGCTCTTCGGTGAGCCCCTGCTGTTCGAGGGGTCGATCTCCGGCGGCATCTCGCACCAGTACCAGACCCTGGGCCTGTACATGTACGAGCAGGGCTGGGGCTTCTTCCACCTGGGGCGGGCCGCGGCCATCGCCTGGGTGATGTTCGTCCTGATCGTGGTGCTCGTCGGGGCCAACGCCCTGATCGCGCGCCGCCGCGCACGCAAGGAGGCCGGCCGATGACCGCGCTCGCCCCACCGCCGGCCGCGCCCGGGAAGCCCCGCCCGCCGCTGGAGCGGCCCGGCAGGCCCCCCTGGTTCCGCAAGGGCGGTGGAGCCGGGAAGACGATGACGGGCGGCTGGATCGCTTACCTCATCCTCGGATTCGCACTGCTGGTCTCGGCGTTCCCCTTCTACTGGACGATCGTCGCGGCCAGCCGGTCCAACGCGGACCTGGCACGGGTGCCGCCGAGCCTGCTGCCCGGCCCGAACCTGATGAAGAACTTCGAGGCGGTCCTCGAAGAGGCCGACATCGGCAAGGCGCTGCTGAACTCGCTGATCGTCTCCGGGTCCGTCACCGTGGGCACGGTGCTCTCCTGCACGCTCGCCGGCTTCGCCTTCGCCAAGCTGAGGTTCCGGGGCCGGGGCGCACTGCTGACGCTGACGATCGGGACGATGATGATCCCGCCGCAGCTCGGTGTGATTCCGCTGTTCATGCTGATCGCCGAACTCCAGTGGGTGAACCAGCTCCAGGCGGTGATCCTGCCGGGTCTGGTGTCGGCCTTCGGGGTGTTCTTCATGCGCCAGTACCTGATCCAGTCGTTGCCGGACGAACTGATCGAGGCGGCGCGCGTGGACGGGGCCTCCACGGCACGCGTCTTCTGGTCGATCGTCATCCCGATCGCGCGGCCGGGGATGGCGGTGCTCGGGATGCTCACGTTCATGGCGTCGTGGAACGACTTCTTCTGGCCGGTCGTCGCGCTGTCCTCACAGGAGCCGACCGTGCAGGTCGCGCTGCGGCAGCTCGGCGGCGGCTACGTCAACGACCAGTCGGTCATCATGGCCGGCACCCTGCTCGGCACCCTGCCGGTGCTGCTCGTCTTCGGCCTGCTGGGCCGGCAGATCGTCGGCGGCATCATGCAGGGAGCGGTGAAGGGCTGACGCGTCCCTGCGTTCCGGTGCCCGGTGCCCGGTGAGAGCCCGGCCCCAGCACGGCCCCCAGCACGGCCCATCCGATCGTCCCCCGCCTCCTACTTCCTGGAGTGTCCGTCTCATGACCGCTGTCGATGCCCGCCCGGCGACCTCCACGGGCACCCGCCCCGGGCCCGGGACGGGGCTCCGTTTCCCCACCGGATTCCGTTGGGGCACGGCCACCGCCGCCTACCAGATCGAGGGAGCCGCGACCGAGGACGGCCGGACGCCCTCCATCTGGGACACCTTCAGCCGCACGCCCGGCAAGGTCCGCAACGGTGACACTGGTGACATCGCCGCCGACCACCTGCACCGGATGCCCGACGACGTGAAACTGATGAAGGAGCTGGGCGTCACGGACTACCGCTTCTCCGTCTCCTGGCCCCGGGTCCAGCCGACGGGGCGCGGCCCGGCCGTGGAGCGCGGCCTGGATTTCTACCGCCGCTTGGTGGACGAACTGCTGGCGAACGGGATCAGGCCGGTCGCGACGCTCTACCACTGGGACCTTCCGCAGGAGCTGGAGGACGCGGGCGGCTGGCCGGAGCGGGACACCGCACACCGGTTCGCCCAGTACGCGGATCTGGTGGCCCGGGCGCTGGGCGACCGGGTGACGACGTGGACCACGCTGAACGAGCCCTGGTGCGGGGCGTTCCTCGGGTACGGAAACGGGGTCCATGCCCCCGGCCGCAGCAGCAACCTCGCCGCGCTGCGAGCCGCCCACCACTTCAACCTGGCGCACGGCGGCGCGGCCCGCGTCCTGCGGGACCGCCTCCCGTCCACCGCCGAGATCTCCCTGACGCTGAACCTCCATGCCCTGCGCCCGTTGACGGACACCCCGGCGGATCGTGACGCGGTGCGCCGGATTGACGCGGTGGCGAACCGGATCTTCATGGACCCGGTCTTCCACGGGCGCCTGCCCCGGGACCTGGTGGAGGATACGGCGGGGGTGACGGACTGGTCGTTCGTCCGGGACGGTGACCTGGAGGTCACGTCCACGCCGATCGACTCGCTGGGCATCAACTACTACTCCCCCAGCGTGGTTTCGGCGGGCTCATCGGCTTCCCCCGCTCCCTGGGCGGGCGCCGAGGAGCACGTGGCGTTCACCCCGGCGGCGGGCCCGCGCACGGCGATGGACTGGCCGGTGGACGCGAACGGCCTGTACGAGTTGCTGACCCGGCTGCGGGACGAACTCCCGCACCTGCCCCTGCTGGTGACGGAGAACGGGGCGGCGTACGACGACTACGCGGACCCGGAGGGGCAGGTCCACGACCCGGAGCGGGTGGAGTACCTGGACGCGCACCTGACGGCCGTGCACCGGGCGATCCAGGACGGCGTGGACGTACGCGGCTACTTCCTGTGGAGCCTGCTCGACAACTTCGAGTGGGCGTACGGGTACAGCAAGCGCTTCGGCATCGTCCACGTGGACTTCGCGTCCCAGCGCCGGACGGTGAAGGACAGTGCGCGATGGTACGCGGAGGTGATCGCGCGGGGTGGGCTGGCGCGGGGCTGAGTGTGGTCTCTCCTGCTCGCGGCCCTGGGCGGATCCCGGGGCCGTAGGCTCGGGCGGTGCACGAAAACGAGATCAAACTCAAGGCCATCGCCGCACTCACCGCTCTGCGCGCGGACGTCGGCGAAGGCATCGCCTCCGACCTGCTCGCGGAAGTGACCCCCGGTCACTTCCTGGTGCCGGAGGGGGCCGGCCCCGAGGAGGTCGGCGGCGCCGTACTCGACCAGCTCTCGGCGCCGCTGAGCGCTCTGGTCAACGGTTTCATCGCCGCCTTCGCGGCGGTCGCCTACGCGTACGACGAAACCGGGGCGGAGCCCGGTACCGACGCGATCCTGCAGGAACTCGCGCTGCGCCTCGCCCGCGAGGACGGCCCCCGGTCGCCCTGACCGGGTGGGGCCGTCTTCGTCAGCGGAGCCCGGTTCTGTGCGGCCGACCGGGAAGACCACGGCTGACCTCGCACGCCGGTTGACGCCGCGGTCGGGGCGGTGTGACGATGCGCCGATGTCGGAGCTGCACGCACGGATGGCCGCCCGGGTCGGTGACCTCACCGGCGTCGTGGTCGCGCGCTGCGTGGCCGAAGCCCCGTTCTACGGGGGACTCCCCCGCCGTACCCTCGAGGGCGAGGTGGCCCGGTCCATCGCGGCCGTGCACGCGCTGTTGCTGAGGGCGCTGCGCGACCGCGCCGCGGGGGCTCCCCTGAGTCCGGGTGACCTGACCCAGCTCATCGAGTGGTCGGCGCGCCGGGCCGAGGAGCGCGTCCCCCTCGAGGCGGTGATCGCCGCGTACCTGATCGGCGCCGAGGTCTGGTGGCAGACGCTGACCGAGGTCGCGGAGCCCGGTGAGCTGGCCGGAGCGGGCGGCAAGCTGCTCGCCTGCCTGCACGCGGCTCTGCCCGCGGTCGTCCTCGCCCACCAGAATGCCCAGGAGGACATCCACAGCGAGGACAAGCGCGTACGGAGGGCCCTGCTCGGCGCTCTGCTCGCCGGACGTCCGTACGAGGAACTGGCGGACCTGGCACGGGTGCCCGTGGAGGGTGAGCACGAGGTGGTCGCCTTCTCCTTCGGGTCCGACCCGCCTACGAGGCTGGTGCAGTCCTCGCTCGACGCCTTCACCGGGATTCCCGTGCTGATGGACCACGTCGCCCGCATCGCCTTGTTGCCGGGCAGGCCCGACGTTCCCGGCCTGGTGGCCCGGCTGGAGGGGGACGTGGGACGGACCGTGCTCGCAGCCGCCGCTCGCTCCTGCGCACCGACGGCCGTCCCGGCGGCGGCGCAGGAGGCCGGCCGCGTGCTGGATCTCGTACGGCGCCTGGGACGCCCGCCCGGCTGCTACCGCCTCGACGACGTGCTGCTCGAGCACCAGATCGCGCGCCCCGGGGACGGCCTCATGCTGCTCGCGGCCAAACTCGACCCCCTGGAAGACCATCCTTTCCTGCTCGAGACGCTGCGCGTGTTCGTGGAGCGGGGGCTCAACCGCCGCCGGACGGCACTGGAGCTGTGCGTGCACCGCAACACCCTGGACTACCGCCTGCAGCGGGTGAGCGCGCTGACCGGACTCGACCTCGCGGTTCCCGCGCAGGCGCGGCTGATCCAGGCGGCGCTCGTCGCCAGGGACCTGGCGGGGCCCGCGGATCACCGCGGTTCCACCGGATGACGGGCGTTCGGCCCGTCATCCGGTCAGAGCCAGAGGCGCAGTTCCTCGTGCCGGGGCGCGAGGACCGGGCCGACGCCGGGGTGGCCGAAGACCATCACGGGCCGATCCGTGTTCCAGCCGGGCCAGCCCGGGTGACCCGTAGCGGCGAAGGCGACCCAGGCCCGGTGCATGGCGTCGGCCAGTGGCTGGGGCGCGCCGGGCCCGGTCAGGTCCTCGGCGGCGCGCAGGTTGTCGAAGACGAAGCCGATTTCCAGCGCATGGCACGCGCCGAGCCCCATCACGGGCGAGCGCCAGGCGAACTCGTAGACGAAGGTGCGGGCGGGCCGGGAGTCGGCGAGGCGGTTGAGCGGTCCCCGTAGCAGCAGGTCGGTGGCGACCTCTCCGAGGATCTCGCCGGGTTTGGCGTGCGGCCGGGTGGCTCGGTACAGCCGCACCACCCTTTGCGGGACACGGAACTTCAGCAGTGCCAGCCGCAGGGTGAACCGGCTGACGCGGTCCACGGCCCCGCCCGGTACGAACCACAGGCGGTACTCCTCCCGGTTGCAGCCCAGCAACAGGTCGGCCTCGGGAAGGGGCGGGGCGGCGGGCACCACGTCTCCGTCGGCCACGATGTGGAATCCGGGACCGCCGCCCATGGGGTCGGACCGGTCGACCACGGCGGCCTGCGTGTCCAGCAGCAGGTCCCGGTCCACCGCCGCGAACGCCTCCGCGGTGGCCGGGATCCGCAGCCTCTTCGCCATCGACCGCACGACCCTCGCGCCCTCGCGGCGGGACACCGTGTGCGGTGGGCCGCTCTGCAGGATCGCCCGGTGGAACAGCCCGGCCGCGCCGGGGCTGGTCATCAGGGCCGCGATGCTGATCGCGCCGGCGGACTCCCCGCACAAGGTGACGTTCGCCGGATCTCCGCCGAAGGCGGCGATGTTGTCGCGGATCCAGGTCAGGGCCGCGATCTGGTCGAGGAGGCCCCGGTTGACGGGGGCGTCGGGGAAGACCCCGAAACCCTCCACGCCGAGGCGGTAGTTGACGGAGACGAAGACCAGACCGTCGCGCGCGAAGGCCGCCCCGTCGTAGAGCGGCAGGCTTGCCGAGCCGTTGCGCAGGGATCCTCCGTGGATCCAGACCATGACGGGCCGCCGGCCGCCCTCGCCGGCGGCCGCGGTCCAGATGTTGAGGTTGAGGCAGTCGTCCCCCGGGATGCTCGGGTCGGGTATCAGCCGGTCGAGGGGCGGACGGTAGGGGCGCTTGGGGGCGGTCGGCCCGTGTTCCAGCGCGTCCCGCACCCCTTCCCAGGGCTCGGCCGCGGCGGGAGCGCGAAAGCGCCGGGTACCGAAGGGCGGGGCGGCGTACGGGATGCCGAGGAAGGTGGCGATGCCGTGGTGGAACCGGCCTCGGACCCTGCCCTGGCCGGTGGTCGCGATGACGTCCATGGCGGTCCTTTCGGGTGCGGACGAGGGCTTGCGGAACGGTTCACCGCGTGGCGAGGCCGTTGCGGCGGATGTCGGACCACGTACCGCTGTCGGCACAGATCCCGCATTCGGCCCCGAAGAACTGGGCGCGCGAGACCTGATCTTCCATCAAGTGGGCCTTGAACCAGGCGGTGGTGGGCGCGGCGAACGGGCCCGGGTCGCCCACGACCGTGAAGTGGTCGGCGCCGCGCAGCTCCCCGTAAAGGGCCGGGATGTGGTCGGCGTCGTCGTAGAAGCCCTTGACCAGGAAGGGGAAGACGATGCTGTCCTTCTGTCCGGCCAGGAGGAGCGCGGGCACGCGCACGTCGTCGATGTCGGCGAGCGGCCCGGGCTGGATGGGCAGGATGGTGTCGATGCGGGAGTCCGCGCCGACGACGATGGCGGCGGCTCCGCCCTGCGAGTGACCGGACGCCCCGATGTGCTCCAGGTCGACACGCCCGTGGAAGGCGCTGCCGGGGTCCGTGTTCCGCTGGGCGAGCAGGTCGATGCCCGCACGCATGGAAATGCCGAGGTTCGACTGGGGGGTGTTGGCGGCGGCGACGATGAAGCCCTGGCTGGCCCAGTGCAGCAACAGTTCGCGGTAGACGACCGGGAAGGCGAAGGTGCCGTTTCCCCACACGATCACGGGATGCCGCCGGTCGCTGGTCGCGATGTCGCGCGGGTAGTAGAGGGTGGTCACCACCCCGACCTCCACCGCTGCGGCGTAGGGGCCGGCAGCGCCGTAGCCGGCGGCGCCGGTACTGGTAGCGGCGGTGGTGGGCGCGGCCGTCGCGCCCGCGCCGGTGGGCACCGCCAGTACGAGCAGGAGCGAGGTCAGAGGTACGAGCAGTCTTCTCCAGAGCACGGCGGACTCCTGATGTCGTCACGGTGAACCGGATGTCCCATCCGGCTCACACCCTTGTCTGATCGCTCATCCTGAAGGACCGTCCGGACCCCGTCTCTGCGCATGCGCGGCAATGAGCGAGAGCGGAGTTTGTGCAACATGCCGAGAGGCGTGACCTCTCACCCCCGCTCCACCAAAGGCGACTTGGCGGTTCCGCGCCATGGCGGTGATCCGCCCGTTCCGGAGGGGGCGCACAGTCCGGCGGACCCGCACGGCCCCGCAGACCCGCGCCCGCGGCGGGCGGGCCCGGTGCCCGGACGGTGACGCTGGTGACCGGGGACCGGGTCTCCCTCACCGGCAGTGGCGCCGCCACGCAGGTCAGCGGGATCACCCCGGCCGGATCCCGACCACCCGGCCGCCCCCCAGGGACACCACGCGCGCCGCCAATTCTTCGCCGCGTGCCGCGTTTCGGCTCGCACACGGGCAGCCTTTGGGCGACGGTGGACCTTCCCCGCACCATTCGCCATTCACCACTCGCCCTTCAAGGAGACCCGTCATGAACTGGACGCTCGAAGTGGTTCTGGTCCCGGTCACCGACATGGACCGGTCGAAGGAGTTCTACGCGGACAAGGTCGGCTTCACCGTCGACCTCGACAGCGAGGTCGCACCGGGCATCCGCATCATCCAGCTGACCCCGCCCGGCTCACGCTGTTCGATCGCGCTGGAGCACGGGATGCCCCCGGCGCCCGGTGCGCGCCAGATGACACCGGGCGCCCTGCAGGGCCTGCAGCTCTGCGTCACCGACATCGAGGCCGCGCGGGAGGAGCTGACGGTGCGCGGTGTGGAGGTGTCGCCGGTGCGGCACGTCGGCGAGAAGGGCTGGGAGGACGGCAAGGGCGACACCTGGAACTCCTTCCTGACCTTCACGGACCCGGACGGCAACGGCTGGGTGGTCCAGGAAGCGCCCTCGGAGCTGTCCGAACGCTGACGGGCTTCAACGCGTTCACGCCTTCTGCCTCTACCTGCTGATCGCCCTCGCCCTCACGGCCGCCCCGGACGCGCTCCTCTGCTTCGGGTGCGTCAGTGGCCCGGTGCCGGAGCCGGCGCGGCCGGGGCCGTGGCCTGGGACGGGGTCTGGGCCGGGCCCTGTTCCCGGATCGCCCAGGGGGATCCGTACGCGGTGAGCAGGTCGAGGAAGGGGCGGGGCGGCAGGGCTTCCGGGCCGAGGATTCCGGACCCGGACCACACGCCGGCGGCGAGCAGTTCGAGTGCCACCACCGGGTTGACGGCGGTCTGCCAGACCACGGCCTGGGAGCCGTACTCGCGCATGGACCACTGGTTGTCGACCACGTGGTAGAGGTACACCTCGCGGGGCAGGTCGTCCTTGGTGCCCTTGACCCAGGTCCCGGCGCAGGTACGGCCGGTCATCCGGTCCCCGAGGGTCGCCGGGTCCGGCAGGCAGGCCGCCACCACGTCGCGCGGTGAGACGCGGACCGGGCTGCCGTCCTCACCGCGGACGGTGACCGGCTCGGTGGAGTCCAGGCCGAGCGCGTGGAGGGTCTTGAGCTTGCCGATGAAGTCGTCGCCGAGGCCGTACTTGAAGGTGACCCGGCGCGCTCCGACCCAGCGCGGGACGAGGAGGACCTCCTCGTGCTCGACGTTGACGCACTCCACGGGGCCGATGCCCTCGGGGAAGTCGAAGACCTCGGGCTCGCTGAAGGGTTCGGTGGTGAACCAGCCGCGCTCGCGCTCGTACACCACGGGAGGGTTCAGGCACTCCTCGATCGTGGTCCAGATGTTGAAGGAGGGAGCGAAGTCGTAGCCCTCGACGGTCAGATCGGCCCCGTCCCGGATGCCGATCTCCTCGATGTCGTCGAAGAGTTCGTCGGCAGCGTAGCGGGCGAAGACGTCCGAGAGGCCGGGCTCCACACCCATGCCGACGAGCGCGAGCCGGCCGGACTTCTCCCACTCCGCGGCCCGTTCGAACTGCTCGTCGCCGAGCTTCACCCCGCAGGTGCCGTAGGGGTCTTCGGGGTGCGGGCGGGACAGGGACATGGCCATGTCCACGTAGTGCGCGCCGGCCGCGAGCGCGGCGTTGAACAGGGGCATGACGAACCGCGGGTCGGTGGCGTTCATCAGGACGTCGCACCCGTGCTCGGTGAGCAGCCGGGCGACTTCCTCCTCGTCGGAGGCGTCCGCGCGGCAGGCGGTGAAACGCCCTTCCGCCGCCCCCAGGGCGGCGACCGCGGCCTCGGCCCGGGCCGGGTCGTAGTCGGCGACGACGAATCGGTCGAAGAAACCGCGGCGGGCGGCGATCTTGACGATCGCGCTCCCGACACCGCCGGCACCCACAAGCAGAACACGCATGACGAGGTCCTCTCTCATTGGGGCGTGCGCCCCAGGGGGCTGATGGAACCGCCTGCGAGGAGTTAAGGTCAATGCTGTTGGCATAAGGCTGGTAAGGCTCGGACACGAGCGCGCCGAAGGGTCCGGGAGGAGAGTGCGCGATGCCGAAGGACGTGGTTCCGGAGGAGGCCCGCCGACGGCGGCGTCCGACCCGGCAGGGCACGGTGCTCACCGAGCGGCTGATCGTCGAGACGGCGCTGCGGATGGTGCGGGAGCACGGGAGCGCGGGCCTGACGGCCCGGCGGCTCGGCGCCGCGCTGGGCGCGGACCCCAGCACCCTCTACCGCTACTTCGACGGTATGGACGGGCTCACTCTGGCCATCGGCGAGGAGCTCATCGGCCGGGCTCTCGCCGGCTGGACCCCTACGGGGCGCTGGCGCGAGGACCTGCGCTCCCTGGGCCTGCGCATCCACGGCGCCTACCTCGCCCATCCCCAGGCCGCCCTGCTGACGGCGAGCCGGGTGACCGGGCGGCCCCGGGAGATCGCGGCCGACGAGGCCATCCTCGGCAGCCTGCGCGGCGCGGGGTTCGGCGACGAGGACGCTGTCCGGATCTACCACGCCTACATCGACCAGTGCCTGGCCTTCGCGGCGCTCGACGCCGGTTCCCTGGCCTTGACGGAGCAGGCTCGGGAGTCCGATGAGGAGCGGTGGGAGTCGACGTACGCCCGCCTGCCGGCCGGGACGTACCCGAACATCGCGGCCACCGCCGGACTCCTCGCGGCCCGGATGCCGCACAGCGCCTATCCGGTCGCGCTGGACATGCTGCTCGACAGCGCCGGGCGCGAGCTGGCCGACGCGGGCGGGGGCGGCGGGACCGGCGGGCCCTGAGGGCGGTCTCTGAGGGCATCCGCCTTCCATCGCCTTCCACCGCCGTCCAGCGCCTTCCAGCGCCTTCGGAGCCGGGTCATCCGTGGTCGGTCGGTGGGCTTCCCAGGAGTTCGGCGCCCAGCGGGGTGACGGTGTGCACCACGGATTTGCCGCGCCGGCTGGTCGTGATCAGATGGGCGTTGCGCAGTACCGTCGCGTGCTCGCTCGCCGCCGCGATCGACACGTTCAGGCGCCGCGCCAGCTCCGTGGTACTGCACCCTTCGGCGGCCACTTTCAGTGCGGCGGCCCGCGTGCGCCCCAGCAATGCGCCCAGCGACCGGTCGGCGGTACGCGCCGTACCCCACAGCGTGGCGGCCGCCGCCGCGTCGCCGACGGTGGGTAGGGCGAGCGTGGGCGCCGCGGTGTCGTCCTGCGAGTCCCACAGGAGCCTCGGCTCCCGCCAGAGGAAGACCGTCGGAGCGATGACGAGACCGCGCCCCCCGAGGTGGACGTCGACGTTCCGGTGGTACCCCATCTCCAGTACGGGCGCCCGCCACCGCACCATCGGGGCGCACATGCCCTCCAGCAGGCGTTCGATCCCGCCGTCGAGCAGGGTCCGGGCGAAGGTCGACCGGACGCCCTCCAGGTGGGCTCTCGCGCTGCTCCAGTAGGGGGCCACGATCGCCTCGTTGCAGGCGGTGAGCCCCGCGGCGAAGTCCCTGAGGGCTTCGAGGTCGCCCTCCGCCAGCTTCCGGGCCCACGGCAACTGCGAAGGGTGGAAGTCGATGTGTTCGAACTCGGTCCGCAATCGGGCGGGCGATGCCCGGAGCAGGTTGTCGATTCCCTCCTCGACGGACGGCGTGTCACCCATCAGTACCGTCAGGTCGACATCCGGGCCGTCCAGGGCCAGCAGGCTCGTGACCGGGCGGGCCCGCTCGCCCAGCCGCCCGCGGACCGCCGCCCGCCAGGGGCGGAAGGGCAGGGCCCTTGCGGCACAGTCGCGCAGCAGCCTCAGGCCGTACATCGTCTCCGTGGCCGCTCCGATGGTCACGGCCACGCGGGTCCGAGCCAGATCCTCGGCGGTGAAATGAATGCGCAGCACCGAGCATCCCCCAACGCAGTCCGCTTCAGAGCCACTTGATCGTCCAGCGCAGTCTGTGCCCTGTCCGGGGCTCCGTCCAGGACCTATTCCGGCCAAGACGGCGGGAGCGGTGGCGCGGATCCGCACACGGAACCGGGGAAGGCGTCAGTTCAACGCCCGGCGGGTGAGCTCGGCGCTGAGCGAAGGAAACTCGGGGTCGGGTCGACCGCGCCACAGGGCGAGCACGGAAGTGACCGGGGACGGCTCCGCCCCGCCGAGGTCGACGGCGTACGACGTCCCCCTGCCGGCCTCACCCACTGGTGGGACCCCGGGGACCAGGCTCCGGGGGATACAATCCCTGCGACCGATGTCCGCGCCAGGTGACCGTGTGGTCTCACTCGACGGCATCGGTCTCCCGCGGGGGGACCTGCCGTTGGCGCCGGGGAGCAGACGCCTCACCTCTTCGTGTGCCTGGGACGCGGCTCAATCCCGGGCAATACACCACAGTGTAGAAACCATCAGAAGAATGAGACGGACTCATGGCCCATGCCGCAATAACACCGACGGAAGGGCATGTTCCGCCCGCGCCCGCAGCCTCCGGCCCGGCGCCCGCGGAGACGGCCGGGCGGAGGTCCGCGCCCCGCCTGTACGCGCTCGACGGTCTGCGCCTGCTCGCCGCCCTCGCCGTCCTGTCGTTCCACTGGACCGCCTTCGCGGGTGTACCCGAGGTCTGGGGCGGCAAGGTCCCGTCCGACTTCATGCCGGACATCGCCCGGTTCACCTCGTACGGCTGGCTCGGCGTGCAGCTGTTCTTCATCATCAGCGGCTTCGTGATCTGCATGAGCTGCTGGGGGCGCAAGCCGGGCGACTTCTTCGTCTCCCGGGTCATCCGTCTCTTCCCCGGCTACTGGGCGGCCGTCCTGCTGACCGCGGGCGTGCTCCTGCTGGTGCCCCACCTCGGCCGGCCCGGGGCTCGCAACGGTCTGGACCTCCAGACCGTGCTCGCGAACTTCACCATGTTCGTCAGCCCGCTCGGCTACCACTACGTCGACGGCGTCTACTGGACGCTCTGGATGGAGCTGCAGTTCTACCTGCTCTTCGCCATCGTCGTGACGATGGGCCTCACCTACCGCCGGGTCGTCGCGTTCTGCGGCATCTGGGCCGCCGCCGCGCTCCTTGCCCCGCAGACGAAGATCCCGCTCCTGGAGAGCTTCGCCATGCCCCAGGAGTCGCCGTTCTTCATAGCCGGCGTGGCCATGTTCCTGATGCACCGGTTCGGGCCGAACCTGCTCCTGTGGGGAATCGTCGGATTCTCCTGGCTCGTCGCGATGAGCCGCATAGGCGGGATGAAGCACACGTACGAGAACGCCACCGGGCACCCGCTGTCCTGGACGGTCGTCGCCGCGATCATCACCCTCTGCTACCTGGTGATCATCATGGTCGCCCTGGGCCACCTCGACCGGATCCAGTGGAAGTGGCTGACCGTCGCCGGCGCCCTCACCTATCCGCTCTACCTCATCCACCAGGAAGCCGGCTGGACCCTGATCCACTGGCTGCGCACCCTGGGCATCGGATCGGGCGCCGCGCTCGCCATCGCTCTGGCCGTGGCGCTCCTCACGGCCTGGCTGATCCACCGAGTCGTGGAACGACCGCTCAGCGGTCTGATGAAGCGGGGGCTGAACAAGTCCCTCCGCACGATGCGCGCGGCCTCCGACGCCCACGAGCACAAGCAGTCGCAGTAGCAGTAGCGCTGTCAGCAGGTCTTTCGGTAGGGGAGATCCGGGAGGTAGGTGCGCCAGTCGGACCGGGACAAGCCCGCTCCGGCCCGGGTGCAGACGGACTCCGCGAGTCGGACCGGGGCGACCTGGTGGGTGCGCACGGTGCTGTGTTCGCCCGCACTGTGCAGGGTGTGGCCGTCGGGAGAGAAGGCGATGGCTACGATCCCGTCGCCGGGGGTCGGCAGCGGCGATCCCAGAGGCCGGCCCGAGTCCGCGTCCCAGAGCCGGAGCGTGCCGGAGGCGGCCGCCACGGCCAGGGTCCGGCCGTCTGGGGAGAAGGCCAGCGCGGTGACGGCCTTGACGGAGTCGGAGCCGACCGCGTCGGATCCGGCCGGGAGGGTCGCCAGTCGCCGCTCGGCCCGTCCGTCCCACAGGGTGACCGCGCCGGTCGTGTCGCCGACCGCCAGGCGCGAGCCGTCGGGGCTGTAGGCCAGTACCCCGCCCGGTTCCACGGCGTGGCCCCGTTCGGTGCGCCGGCCGGTGGGGATGTCGTAGGTGGTCGAGGAGGTCGCGAGCAGTCGGCCGTCGGGGCGGACCGTGACCGGGGCGGACCGGGCGCTCCGGGAGGCTGCCGCCGAGGAGCTCCGGTCCTTCGTGAGGTCCTCCGTGAGGTCCTCCGTGAGGTCCTGCGGCCGGGTCCGGCGGCCGCTCGCCAGGTCCCGGACGTCCAGGGTGTCGACGCCGGCGCGCGTCGTGAGCAGGGACCGGCCGTCGGGTGAGACGGCCAATCCCGTGATGGGCATCCGGGCGGCGAGGGACGGTTTCGGGTCCGTGGGGAGGGGGCGAGCCGTGTTCGCCGGTATGTCCCACAGCGCCGGCTCCTCGGCGCTCTCGCGCCGTCCGTCTCCGGCCTCCGCGCCTTCGGCGAAGTCGGTCCGGGCATGGGCCAGGGTGCGCCCGTCGGGGGTGAGTGCCAGGAGGACACGGCAGTCGGGTGCGGCGGGCGATCCGGCGGGCATTCCGGCGGGCGATTCCGCGGGCGTTTCCGTGGATGCCGGTGTGGCCTTCGGGCAGTCGGCCGGCGGGGTGCGGGCGGTGCGCCGGCCGTCGGCGACGTCGTAGGCCTCGGACCAGGTGCTGTCGCCCCGCCGGCGGTCGACCGCGACGGTCGTGGCGTCCGTGCTGAAGGTGCCCGTCGATGCCGGTTCGGGGTTCCAGTCCGGTGTCGTGGCCGGTCCGTAGGAGATCGTACGCACCGTGGTGTCCCCGAGCCGGCGTTCGGTCAGGTACCTGAGGACGCCGTCCTTCGGGTCGATGCGGAGCTGGGAGGCGGCCCCGTTGGCGAGGGAGTACCGGAAGACCGGCCGGCCCGGCGCGGCGATGCGCCACATCAGGATCTCCCGGCCGTCGACGGCCGCGGCGAACCGGCCGTCGGGGCTGGTGGTCGCTTCGGTGAGGCCGTTGTGGTCGATCCCGGCCGGTTCCCGGCCCGTGACCGGGTCCCACAGGCTCAGGCCGCCCGACTCGTGGCTCATGAGGACGGCGCCGTCGCCGGTGAAACGGAAGGACTCTACGCCGCACCCGCCGGGTCGGGCGGCGGGCAGCTCGGTGCCCCGGGCCACGTCCCAGACCCTCAGGGGCACCCCGCTCCGTTCGAAGGGGCTCACCGCGTCCCCTCCCCTGGCGCACAGGGCCAGGTGGCGTCCGTCGGGGCTCAGTGCCCACAGGGGATGCCGCCCGGTCGGCACCTCCAGCAGGGTCCGGCCGCTTCGTGCGTCCCGGAGCGAGAGCCGGCCGGTGGCACCGTCCATGTCCATGTCGGCGACGATCTGCCCGGCGGCGGTCCAGACGATCGAAGCGCCCGCCGCGCGGGGCGCGGCGTCCAGCGCCGTCCCGGACACAAGGTCCAGTCGGCGGGCCCCGTTCCCGGCTCCGGGCCCCGCCTTCTCCCGGCCCCCCTGCACCAGGGCGGTCCGGCCGTCCGGGGAGATCCCCCGGAACAGGCCGTCGTGGTCGAGGGCCGTCGCCGGTCCGATCGCCGTCCTCTTCGTGACGTCCCAGGCGCGTACGGAGTCGGCGTCGACGGTGACCGCGATGCGGCCGTCCGCACTCAACCGGACCGGGAGCGCCGGGTGGGAGGTCCAGGGGCCCGCCTCGTCCGGCACGTCGTAGGCGTCGGACTCGGCCTGGACGGACGCCGCCAGCAGCGCCGACCGGGTCTCGGCGGTCTCGGCGACCCGCCAGGCGGCCACGCTCAGCCGCATCGCCAGGGCAGGGTCGGAGCTCCGTAGCCCTTGGGCCACGGCCGCCAGCTGACCGGCGGCCACCTCCTCCCCCTTGGCCCGCCGGATCTCGGCGTCGAGCCGCTGGCGGACGTTGTCGCGGCCCTGCTGCCAGGCGTTCGTGCTCGCCACCGTGAGGAGGACGAGCAGGAGGGTGAAGACGGAGGTCACGCCGCGCCGGATCCGGCGGGTACGGGCCCGGGACGCGAGGCCCGCGCGCAGGAACTCCTTCTCGACCGGCACCAGTTCGACGGAGCGCCCCGCTTCGTCCGCGAACGTGCTCTCGGCCTCGGCCAGTTCCCCTCCGCGCAGCAGCGCCCCGGCGTCGCGTCGGCGGGTCAGCCAGTTCTCGGTGGCCTGGGTCAACCGGCGGTGGCGTCGCAACCGTTCGCGGTCGGTGTCGATCCAGCCGCTCAGCCGCGGCCACGCGGTGATCAGGGCCTCGTGCGCCAGGTCCACGACGTCCCGGTCGAGGGTGACGAGCCGGGCCCGGGCCAGCCGGTCCAACACGGCCCCCGCCTCGCCGGCCTCCGGCGAGTCCGGGGGCACGAGGGTGTCGCGGGGTACGGGGCGCCGGGTGTCGGGGGCTCCGTCGCCCGAGGCTCCGTCGCCGGGGGTGATCAGGTTCAGCAGGAGGCGGCGCGCCACGGGGGCGCGGTCGGGCCCCAGTTCCGCGTACACCTCCTCGGCGGTCTGGGCCAGGGCGCCGCGCAGACCACCGGCCGCCTCGTGTCCGGCCAGGGTCAGCGTGCGTCCGCGACGGCGCCGCCAGGTCTCCAGCAGGGCGTGGGAGAGGAGCGGCAGGCTGCCGGGTTCGCGGGTGACCTCTTCCACGAGGCGGGCCGTGAGGGCGCGTTCGACGGTGAGACCGGCCGCTGCCGCGGGGCGCACGATGGCGCCGCGCATCTCTTCGGCGGTCAGCGGGCCCACGGGGAGGGTCGCGGCTCGGGCGGCCTCGGCGAGGGCGGGGTGGGCCAGGCAGTTCGCGTAGAAGTCGGCGCGCACGCCGAGCACGACGCGGATCCGGCTTCCGGGGCGGCGGGCGGCGAGGAGGGCCGCGAGGAAGTCCTCGCGTTCCCCGGGGTCCGCGCAGAGCGTGAAGACCTCTTCGAACTGGTCGACGATCAGCCAGGTCTCGCCGTCTCCGGCGGCCGGGGCGAGGACCGGCGCGTGGGTCCGCATCGGGTGTTCGCCGGGGGTGAGGACGCGCAGGGCCGCGGCGGGCGGCAGGGGCGGCGCGGAGCGGCGCAGCCTCGGGATGAGGCCGGCCCTGAGCAGGGAGGACTTGCCGCTGCCGGAGGGGCCGAGGACGACGGCGAAGCGGTGTTCGGCGACCAGGGCCGTCAGGTGGTCGGTCAGGCGTTCCCGGCCGAAGAACACCGGCTCGTCCTCGGGTTCGAAGCGGGTCAGACCGCGGTAGGGCGGAGTTCCGCCGCCGTCGGCGCCGAGCGCGAGGGAGGCGGCTTCGGTCTCGGCCTCGGTCTCGGCTTCGGCCTCGCGCCAGCGTCGTTCCCATTGGGTCCGGGCGCCGCCGCAGGCCTCGGCGTAGGCCAGCGTCACGGGCAGGCTCGGGAGCCGGTTCCCGGCGGCGGCCTGGGAGAGCGCCGTCACCGAATAGCCGGCCCTCGCGGACAGTTCCCGGTAGGGGACGGAGCCGGCGGCGCGGCGCAGGGCACGGAGCTCAGCGGCGAACCGGGCGGTGGGGCCGGCCTGTGGATCGAGCGCCTTCTCCGGCCTTCCCGCACCGCTTCCCATGCCGCTCCGCTCCCCGAAATCAAGATCTTTTCCACCGTAGGCAGGGAACCCGGCAGCCACAAGGGCCTCTTCGGCCACGGAAAACAATTGTTCAGCCGCCCGGATCGAGGCTGCTGAACAATCCGCGAGCCGGTGGACTGCTGCCGTACGCCGGTCGCCGCACGGCCCGAACGGCTCGTCCCGCCCACCCCCGCCGCTCCCCCTGGTGGCCGGTGGGACACGGCCGAGGGGGCCCGGCGCCCGGCGTCACCACAACACCACCCCACGCACCGCGTACGCCACGTACGCCACACGACGGGGCGCGCACCAGGGCTCCGGCCGCCGTGCGCGCCTTCACAGGAGCAGAGTTGTTCATACGGACGCACCGGGCTCGACGCGCCGCCGGGGCCCTTGCCCTCGCCACCGCCGTCGTCGCCCTCAGCACGGGGCTGACCGGCCCCGCGGGAGCGGCTTCCGCCGCCTCCCCCACGAGTGACACCCCGCCCATCGCCACCACGGGCTCCCCCGTGACCGTCACGCTGATCACCGGCGACCGGGTGACCGTGAACGGCAGCGGGGCCCTCGCACGCTTCGAACCCGCCAAGGGCCGTGAACGCGTACCGGTCGAGATCGAACGCGCCGACGGCCGCACCCTGGTGCTGCCCGCCGACGCCCGGGCCCTGCTGGCCTCCGGCACGCTGGACCGGCGCCTCTTCGACGTCACCGCGCTCGCCGACCCGACCCTGCGCACCCTGCACCGCGGCGGCCTCGGCCTGATCGTCCAGTACGAGGGGGCCGCCGGGGCCGCCCGCGATGAGCTGCGGTCCGCCGCGGGCAAGGGAGCGAGGCGTGCCCTCCAGACCGTCAACGCCGAAGCCGTCCAGGCGTCGCCCGCTGACGCCACGAAAGTCTGGGAGGCCCTGACGAACCCGACGACGCGCGGCGCCCGGACCGCCGGCGCCGGGATCGGCAAGGTCTGGCTGGACGGCGTGCGCAAGGCGAGCCTGGACAAGAGCACGAAGCAGATCGGCGCCGACCGGGCCTGGCAGGCCGGATTCGACGGCAAGGGCGTGAAGATCGCCGTCCTGGACACGGGTGTCGACAAGACCCACGCGGATCTGAAGACCCAGGTCGTCGGGGAGAAGAACTTCTCCGACTCCCCCGACACCGCGGACCGCGTCGGCCACGGCACCCACGTGGCCTCCATCGCGGTCGGCACCGGGGCCGCGTCCGGCGGAGTCCTCAAGGGCGTCGCGCCCGGCGCCAAGGTGATCAGCGGCAAGGTCCTCGACGACAGCGGCTACGGCAGTGACTCCGCGGTGATCGCGGGCATGGAGTGGGCCGTCGCCGAGGGGGCGGACATCGTCAACCTCAGCCTCGGCAGCCGGGACTTCCCCGGCGTCGACCCGGTCGAGGCCACCGTCGACCGGCTGTCGGCGGAGAAGGGCGTCCTGTTCGCCGTCGCCGCGGGCAACGACGGCGCCGGCGCGTCCACGGTCGGCTCGCCCGGCACCGCCGACGCCGCCCTGACCGTCGGCGCCGTCGACTCCCGGGACGTCCTCGCGGACTTCTCCAGCAGGGGCCCGCGCGTCGGTGACGGCGCGGTCAAGCCCGACCTCACCGCGCCCGGCGTCGGCATCACCGCCGCGGCGGCCGCGGGGAGCAAGCTCGACACCGCCCCCGGAGCCCAGCACCCCGTCCCGGGCTATCTGCTGCTCAACGGCACCTCCATGGCCACGCCGCACGTGGCCGGCGCGGCAGCGCTGCTCAAGCAGAAGAACCCCGGCTGGACCGGTGCCGAGCTCAAGGGCGCGCTGACCGCCTCCACGAAGGACGGCGCGACCGGCGTCCAGCAGCAGGGCACCGGCCGTGTGCAAGTGGACAAGGCCCTCACCCAGACGGTGATCACCGAGCAGCCCTCGGTGTCCCTCGGCACCGCCAAGTGGCCGCACGCCGACGACAAGCCGCTCACCAAGAAGATCGCCTACCGCAACCTCGGCAAGACCGACATCACCCTCGACCTCGCGGTGACGGGCACCGACTCCCGGGGCAAGCCCGCCCCGGCCGGGTTCTTCGCGCTCGGCGCCAAGAAGGTGACCGTGCCCGCAGGAGGCCGGGCCGAGGTCGCCCTGACCGCCGACACCCGGCTCGGCGATGTCGACGGCGCCTTCTCCGCCTACGTCACCGCCACCGGCGGCGGCCAGTCGGTGCGCACGGGCGCGGCAGCCGTCCGTGAGGCCGAGGCGTACGACGTCACCATCACGACGGTCGACCGCGACGGCCGCCCCGCCCGCGAGTTCTCCCACTCCCTGTTCGGAATCGGCGGGGCCGCCGACGGCATATGGGAGGGCATCAGCAACGAGACCGGCGCCCGCACCCTGCGCCTGCCCAAGGGCACCTACGCCCTCCACGGCGCCGTCTACCAGGACGGCTCGGACCTCACCAAGGGCGTGGACTGGCTGGTCCAGCCGCGGCTGGAGGTCACCGGAACCACCAAGGTCAAGGTCGACGCGCGCACCGCGAAGCCGGTGGACATCACCGTTCCCGGTCTGGCCACGGCCGACTTCGCCCTGCCGTACTACCAGCAGCAGGTCGGCGAAGGCCACCTCGGCAACGGCTGGGTCCTGCCCAGGGGGTACACCGGGTTCCGCTCCGCCCACATGGGGCCGGCCGTGACCGACGGCTCGCTCACGCAGAGCTGGCTCGCCACCTTCATCAAGGCGCCGGCCTCCCAGTACAACGTCGCCCTCGGCGGTGTGACGAACCGTCTCGCCACCGGGTACAAGCGGCACCTGAAGGCGACGGAGCTGGCGAAGCTCTCCGTGGAGATGGGCGCGCCCGCCCGCGGCAAGTCCGGCTACGCCTACGCCGCCCCCACCCTGCCCGGCATGTCCCAGGGCGACTTCTACGGGGCCGTCCAGCCCGCTCCCGGCACCCGTACGCTCCTGCTCTCCGCCCTCGACGGTGCCACCTGGCGCAGCGGATTCTGGCAGCTGGGCGCCCCGAACGCCGACGGCGACCAGCGCCTCGAGGCGGACCAGGCCTCCCTGAAGCCGAAGCGCTACAAGGCCGGCTCCTCGTACCGCGAGACCTTCAACACCGGGGTCTTCGGACCGGTCCTGGGCAAGGGCCTGGGCGTGTTCCGCACCGCACCCGACCCGGAGACAGGGAAGCAGACCATCACCGGCGCGGTGCCCCTGTTCGGCGACGGCGCCGGCCACACGGGCTCGTCGGCGCTCACCAAGACCACCACCACCCTGTACCGCAACGGCGTCAAGGTCGCCCAGAACGAGGACCCGCTGAGCGGCTGGGAGCCCTTCACGGTCGACGGCGCCGACGCCAAGTACCGACTGACCGCCTCCGTCGAGCGGTCCACGGACGTCTCCGCCGTCTCCACCCGCATCGACACGAGCTTCACCTTCCGCTCCGGACAGGTCTCCGCCCACACCGCGCTCCCGGTCTCCACGGTGCGCTTCGACGCGCCGCTCGACAGCGCCTCCCGCGCTCCGGCGGGCAAGGTCACCCGGATCCCCGTGACCGTGCAGGGCGCGGCCTCCGGAAAGAACCTGAAGTCGCTGACGATCTCCGTGAGCCTCGACGGCGGCGCGACCTGGAAGCAGGTCAAGGTCACCGACGGCGCGTTCTCCGTCCGGAACCCCGCCAAGAACCAGGGGATCTCATTCCGGGCCCGGGTCACCGACGAGCAGGGCAACGTCTCCGAGGTCACGATCGTCAACGCCTACCTGGGCAAGTGACCTCACTTCGCTGAGCCGACGGCTGTACGCGGCGCCGGCCGACCGCTCGACCGCCCGCCCGCCACGATTCGTGGCGGGCGGGCGGTTACGCGTTTTCGCGCCGGGTCGTGCCGGGTCGTGCCGGATCGTGTCAGCCCGGGCCCTGCGGGCCTTGAGCGGACAGGACGCTCCCCGCCCCCTCCGCCGCCCGGAAGGCTCTCCGGTAGGCGGCGGGTGTGGTGCGCAGGGCCTCGTGGAAGCGTCGGCGCAGGTTGACGGCCGAGGAGAGGCCGACGCGGTGCGCGATGGTTTCCACGGGCAGGTCGGTCTCTTCCAGCAGGGCCCGGGTGGCGGCGATCCGCCGGTCCAGCAGCCAGCGTCCGGGGCTGATCCCCAACTGGTCGGTGAAGCGCCGGGTGAGCGTGCGGGCCGAGACCTGGGCGCGGACCGCCATCTCGGCGACGCTGACCGGCTGGTCCAGCCTCCCCGCCAGCCACTCCAGCAGTGGGGCCAGGGAGTCCGCCACCGGTCCGGAGGTGGGTAGTTCGGCGTACTGCAGCTGGCAGCCCTCGCGGTGCGGGGGCATCACCATCTGGCGGGCGATCCGCATCGCGTACGCGGCGCCCTGGTCGGTGCGTACCAGGTGCAGGCAGAGGTCGACGCCGGCGGCCGATCCGGCGCTGGTCGCGACGTCGCCGTGGTCCACGTACAGCACGGCGGGGTCGACCCGGACCTGCGGGAACCGGGAGGCCAGTTCCGGCGCCTGGGCCCAGTGGGTGGCGGCCCGCCGGTCGTCGAGCAGTCCGGCGGCGGCGAGGACGAAGGCGCCCGAGCAGATGCCGACGACCCTCGCGCCGCGGCCGTGTGCCCGCTGGATCGCCGCGATCAGCGTGGTCGACACCTCGGTTCCGGCGGGCTGTTGCCAGCCCGGGATCAGTACGGTGTCCGCGCGCTCCAGGGCGTCCAGGCCCGTCGTGACCAGGAGGTCGTATCCGGCCCGGGTCCGTACCGGGCCGGGGTGCTCGGTGCAGACCTCGAACGCGTAGCGGGAGGGGATGGCGGGACTGTGGTCGGCGAACACCTCGGTCGCGCAGGCCAGCGGGAAGGTCGACTGCGGGGGCTGCAGCACGGCCACGACCCGGTGGAGCGCCGGGGCCTTCGGCAGCGGACGAGAGGTCATGGCGCGAAAGTACTCCATCGTGTCGTTCGGGACACTGGAGCGAGAGATTGGTCTAGTCCAGCATCATGCTGTGACGAACGTACAGGCACAGACACAGACACAGGCGCAGACAGCGCAGACAGCGCAGACCGATCCGCCGACCGCCGGGTCCTCCTTGTGGGACCGCCGGTTCACGCTCTACTTCACCGCCCGTGCGGTCTCCTTGGTCGGCGACGCGATGATGCCGGTGGCCGCCGCGCTCGCGGTCGGCCCGCTGTACGGGATTTCCGGGGTCGGCTTGGTGCTCGGCACCTGGACCGGGACGTTCGTCCTCCTGGTCCTGTTCGGCGGGGTGTTCGCCGACCGGGTGGGGGCGCGCCGGATGATGGTGGGGGCGGACCTCGTCCGGGTGCTCACCCAAGGCGTGCTGGCGGCCGCGTTCTTCGCCGGGACGCCACCGTTCTGGCTGCTGGTGAGCATGGCGGCGGTGGCCGGCGCGGCGGTCGCGATGTTCCAGCCTGGCGTGAACGGCATGGTTCCGCTGGTCGCCCGGGAACCGCAGCGGGCCAACGCCACGCTCAAGGTCGCCGACGCGCTCGCCCAACTGCTCGGCCCGGCTCTGGCGGGACTGCTCATCGTGCTCACCGGCGCCGGGACCGTCTACGCGATCGACGCCGGCACCTTCGTGCTCAGCGCCCTGTGCCTGGCACTCATCCGATTCTCCCCCGCCGCCGCGTCCGCAGAGGCCCCGACCGGCGCCGACTCGGCCGCCGCCAAGCTGGTTTCGCTCCGCCGCGACCTGCGCCAAGGCTGGCGGGAGTTCCGCTCCCGCACCTGGATGTGGGCGGTGATCCTGATCTGGGTGGCGTTCGGCGTACTGCTCTTCGGCCCGATGGTGCCGCTCAGCTCGGCGGTGATCGGAGCCCGGCTCGGCCCGAACGCCTATGGCCTGGCCGTCTCCTTCCTCGGTGTCGGAACGGTGCTCGGCGGCCTGCTGGCCCTGCGGCTGCGTCCGGCCCGGCCGCTGGCCGCCGGCGCGCTGGCCATGGTCCTGTTCGCGGTGCTGCCGCTCTGCGTGGCGCTGGGCGCCGGACTGCCCGTGCTGCTTGCGGGCCACGTGCTCGGTGGTGGGGCCTGGGCGTTCTGGTCGGTGATGTGGGCGACCAGTGTGCAGACCCACACGCCACCGGAAGTCCTCAACCGGGTCACCGCGTACGAGCTGGCCGGCTCGGTGTCCGGCATCGCGCTCGGCCAGATCCTGGCGGGCCCGGCCACCGAGCTGGCCTCCCCGCACACACTGCTGCTGGTCTCGGCGGGCACCTGCCTGGCCGGCTGTGTGGCACTGCTGTCGACCCCGGCCATCCGCACCCTGCGCCGCGCCACTCGCGCCGACGGCGCCGATCCGGCCCGACCGGCGGGCTGACCGAAGGCGGCCGGTCGACGGCCCCGGACGCCGAGAGCCCGGTCGCGCCCGGAGTCTCGCCCGGCTCCACCCACCGGCCGCGACGGCTCCGTCACCACCTTCTGAGGGCCGAAGCCCGCAGAGAGAACCCCTCCGGCAGACATTTATTGCGGACTCGAGTCTGTTTTTTGCGCAGGATCATAGACTTCCTCCATGTGGAGTCGTAGCGTCCCGGGTTGAGCCACTTCCGCTCCCGCCGATCGAGCCGCAAGGACGTGCGTGCCCGTGTCCCAGCCCCCACAGAACAGTCCCCCGACGCCCGAGCAAGTCCGCTCCCTCAGACGGCGGGCCAGCGCCGTCTTCCTGGCCCTCTCCCTGACCGGGACCGCCGCCCTGACCGCCGTGACCTTCGGCGCGGCCCCCGCGGCACACGCCGCCGGGGTGCCCGCGCCGTCTCCGATCGGCATAGCCGGGCGGGGCGCGAGCGTCCCGTTCACCGAACTGGAGGCCGAGTACGCGGCCACCAACGGCACGCTCGTCGGCCCCGACCGGCTCTACGGGAATCTCCCCTCGGAGGCATCCGGCCGGCAGGCCGTGACACTGAACGCCGTGGGCCAGTACGTCGAGTTCACTTTGACCAAGCCCGCCAACGCGATGTCCCTGCGTTACAGCCTCCCGGACACCGGCGACGGGAAGGGGCGCGACGCGACACTGGACGTACGGGCGAACGGACAGTCGGTGAAGACCCTGCCCGTCACCTCCAAGTACAGCTGGTACTACGGCGGTTACCCTTTCAACAACAACCCGGGCGACACCAACCCGCACCACTTTTACGACGAGTCGCGCACGCTGCTGGGCTCCACCTATCCGGCGGGCACCAAGATCCGCGTACAGGTCACCTCGACGGCGCAGTCGCCCACCTTCACCATCGACCTCGCCGACTTCGAGCAGGTCGGCCCCGCGACCGGTAAGCCGGCCGGGGCGCTCGACGCCGTCGCCGACTTCGGCGCGGACCCGAGCGGCGCCACCGATTCCACGGCCCGCGTGCAGGCAGCCGTGGACGCGGGACAGGCCCAGGGCAAGACGGTCTACATCCCCCCGGGCAGCTACACCCTCTACGACCACGTCGTCGTCGACGGAGTCACGGTCCAGGGGGCGGGCCCCTGGTACTCCGTCTTCGGCGGCCGCGACCCGGTGAACCGCAACCGCGCCGCCGGCTTCTACGGCAAGTACGTCCCCGGCGGCGGCTACACGGGGCCGGTCCGGTCGCACGAGGCGAACGGGCCGAGCAAGAACGTCACCCTCAAGGACTTCGCGATCATCGGCGACATCCGCGAGCGGATCGACGACGACCAGGTCAACGCCCTGGGCGGCGCGATGTCCAACTCCACGGTGGACAACCTCTGGATCCAGCACGTGAAGGTCGCCGCCTGGATGGACGGTCCGATGGACCGCTTCACCATCCAGAACAGCCGCTTCCTCGACATGACGGCAGACGGCGTGAATTTCCACACGGGTGTCACGAATTCCCGTGTCACCAACACTTTCGTGCGCAACGCGGGTGACGACGGCCTGGCCTCCTGGCCCCAGGACAAGCCCAACACCAACATCAGCTTCGACCACAACACGGTCGTCCTGCCGATCCTCGCCAACAACATCGTCACGTACGGCGGCAAGGACTTCACCATCTCGGACAACGTCATGTCCGACACCATCAGCAACGGCGGCGGCCTGCACATCGCCAACCGCTACCCGGGGGTCAACTCCGGCAAGGGCACCGCGGTGGCCGGCACCATCACCGCCGCGCGCAACACCCTCATCCGCACCGGGAACAGCGACTTCAACTGGAACTTCGGCGTCGGCGCGATCTGGTTCTCCGGCCTGAACGAGGCCGTGCAGGGCGCCAGCATCAAGATCTCCGACACGGACATCCTGGACTCCTCCTACGCGGCGATCCACTCGATCGAAGGACCGATCAGCGGGGTGGAGTTCACCAACGTCAACATCGACGGGGCCGGGACCTACGCCATCCAGGCGCAGTCCAACCTCTCCGCGAAGTTCACCCAGGTCACCGCCAAGAACATCGCCCAGTCGGCGACCCCGATCCACAACTGCATCGGTGCGGGCCTCCAGATCACCGACGGCGGCGGCAACTCCGGCTGGAACACGGGGCAAACCTGCTCCGGCCTGTGGCCCGCCCCGGTGTGGACCAACGGCGGTGTTCCCAGCAACCCGACCACGCCTCCCACCACTCCCCCGACCACGCCTCCCACGACGCCCCCGACGACCCCGCCGACGACGCCTCCCACCCCGCCGCCGACGACCCCGCCGAACGGCAACCTCGCCCAGGGCAGGCCCGCCACCGCCTCCTCGGCCGTCCAGTCGTACACGGCGTCCAATGCCGTCGACGGCAACGCCTCCTCGTACTGGGAGAGCAACGGGAACTCCTTCCCGCAGACCCTGACGGTGGATCTCGGTGAGACCAAGCGGATCGGCAAGGTCACGCTCAAGCTCCCGCCCTCCTCCGACTGGGCCACGCGGACCGAGAACCTCGCGGTGCTCGGCTCCACCGACAACTCCGCCTGGTCCACGCTGCGCGCCTCCGCGGGCGTCACCTTCAACCCCGCCTCCGGCAACACCGCGACGCTCACCCTGGTCCCGGCCGACGTCCGCTACGTACGGCTGAACGTCACCGGCAACACCGGCTGGGCGGCGGGACAGATCTCCGAATTCGAGGTCTACGCACCGGCCGACGGCACCCCGACCACACCGCCGACGACTCCGCCGCCGACCACTCCCCCGCCGACCAGCCCGCCGGCCGGCACCAACCTCGCGCAGGGCAAGAGCGCGACCGACACGACCCACACCCAGGGCTACGTGGCCGCCAACGTCACGGACGGGAACGCCGGCAGCTACTGGGAGAGCAACAACAACGCCTTCCCCCAGTCGCTCACCGTCGACCTCGGCTCCACCCAGACCGTCGGCCGCCTGGTGCTGAAGCTCCCCGCCGCCTGGGGCACCCGCAGCCAGACCCTCTCGGTGCTCGGATCCACCGACAACGCGGCCTGGTCGACGCTCAGGGCTTCCGCCGCCCACACCTTCACCGAGGGGTCCAACACGGTCACCGTCACGCTTCCCCCGTCCGGCGTCCGCCACCTGCGCCTGACCTTCACCGGCAACACCGGCTGGCCCGCGGGCCAGCTGTCGGAATTGGAGGCGTACACCTCGTAGCGCGTCCGCGCACCGCACACCGACGGCCGGCCCGGCTCCCTCCGGGCCGGCCGTCCCTTCGTGGGCCCTCCCCTTCGGGAGCGTGCGGGTCAGAGCTGGACGGGCATCGACCAGCAGTGGGAGGCGGCGGCCGCTCGGGAGGCTGGGCCGGTCAGTCGGTTTGGCCCGTCACCGTTCCGTCGGCAAGGATCGCGGCATGTCCAGCGACCGTCTGATGCGTATCCACAGCGCCGAGTTCCGGGCCATGTCCGAGAGGGTCCTGCGGGTCACCGAACTGACCTCGCGCCTGAACGTCCTGCCGTTCGAGGACGAAGCGGGCAAGGCGCGACTGTTCGAACAGATCCTCGGCAGGCCGCTGCCACCGAGGGTCACGATCTATCCGCCCTTCTACACGGACCACGGCCTGCGCCTCGAACTCGCCGAGCGCGTGTTCATCAACCAGAACTGCACGTTCCTGGACTACGCCGGCATCCGGCTCGGCGAGCGCGTGATGGTCGGGCCGAAGGTCACGTTCATCACCGGCGGTCACCCCGTGGATCCAGAGGAGCGACGGCTCTACCTCACGGGCGCGCCCATCGACGTGGCGGAGAACGTGTGGATCGGGGCCGGTGCCACGATCCTTCCCGGCGTCACCATCGGCCGGGACTCCGTGATCGCCGCCGGCGCCGTCGTGGCCGATGACGTTCCAGCGGCGAGCCTGGTCACCGGCGGCAAGGCCACCGTGAACCGACGCTGGTGACGGCCGGGGGGACATCCGTGCGCCCGCGCATGCATGGCCGCCTTCGCTTTCGCCCGTCCACCAGGTACTTTCGGCACAATTAATGCCAGGTCCGGTCTCAGAAGGTTCGGTGTCGGCGCCCGACGAAGGTCCGGGTGCACGCGAGCAGGAACCGTCCCGGCTGCGCGTGCTGATCGCGGACGTCCTGCTGAGCCAGGAGCGGCACGTCGGCCTCGCGGCCCGGCTGCTGGAGTCGGGAGCCTCGGGCCGCGGCTACCTCCTCAAGGACCGCGTCCACGACCTCGACCTGCTCGTCTCCGCCGTGCGATCGGCGGCCAGGGGCGAGTGCCACATCGACTCCGCACTCGTCGAGGACCTCGTGCGCCGGCGCCGGACCGAGGCCTCGGCCCTCGACGCCCTCACCCCGCGCTTGCGCCAGCTCCACGCGGACATCGCCGAGGGCAGGAGCAACGCCGCCATCGCCCGCGACCGGTTCCTGTCCGTGCGGGCCGTCGAGAAGCACGTCAGCGAGATCTTCGGCCGCCTTGGTCTCACCGGTGACGCCGGCATCAGCAGGCGGGTACGGGCCACGCTCCTGTACCTCGACGCGCACCGGCGATGACCGTGGGCATGCTCACGACGGTCGGCGTGGTCCTGGTGCTCCTGGCCGCGGTACTGCTGGGGCGGCGCCCGCAGGACCGGCGGCTCGCGTGCCTGCTGGTCCTGCTGTGCGTGGCGTACGCCGTGCGCGGGCTCGGAGCCTCGGAAGACCCGTGGGCCTTCGGCCTGGGCAGGGCCCTGGGGCAGCTCGCCGAGTTCGTCCTCGTCTGGGTGATGCTGAGCTTCCCCACCGGACGGCTCCGGTCGTGGGGCGACCGCGGCCCGTCACCCGCGGCCCGGCCGGATCCGGTGGGGCGCACGGCATGGGGCTGGCCGGCATGCGTGCCCGCATGGCGGCCTGCGGTGGAGAGGTGAGCGTCGCCGGGCGCCCGGGGGAAGGCACCGAGGTGTGCGGTCACGTCCCGCTGCGGCCGGCGGGCGTCTGACCCGCCGGCGAAGACACCAGAAAACCGAACCCCCTGGTACGGGCCACTGCCTTGGGCGGCCCCGCGGCTTCGGCGAAGCTTCGGCCGACGACGAGGTCAGGAGACCTCCCATGCGCAACCGCGTGCACAAGCGATGGCTCGTCCGCGACTGTTTCTGGTACTACGGCGGGGTCGGTGCGGATCCCCTGTTCAACATCGCCTATCCCGATGCCGGCGCCGTCTACTGGGCCGCGTACTACCGCCGCCCCGCGGGATCGAAGCTGACGCTGGAGGGCACCTACCCTCACGCGCGCTACTTCTCCTTCATCTCGTACGACCGCCTCGGCCAGCCGGTGGACGGCATCGCGGACTACCAGATCGCACCGGACCAGGGCTCCGCGAACCCGTACGCCCCCGGTGCCCGCCGCAACACCCCCGAGAAGAAGCGCGGCTACACCGTGTCGTTCGACCATGCGGCCAACTACGACGCGGCCACCGGGAAGCCCGAGTTCACCATCCGCGACCCGCGCAACGACGAACCGCGGCGCAACGCCCTGCGCACCATCCCCACGGCCTCCCTCGGCCAGACACCCCTGGGCGTCGAGACCGGTTCGGACGGCGTCCGGTACGAGACCGACCTCGTCCTCATGCGGGTGTACGTCCCGGACCGCGGCAAGGACCTCACCGGCGGCGTCGGCATGCCCCGGCCGGCCCTGCATGAGCACGGACCAGTTCGAGGCGAAGGGCTGCGCCGGCCGCTGACGCGTACCGCGGGACAGTGCTCCCCGGCCCGGCGCCGGGGGGGGCCTTCGAGGTACGGATCAGGTATCGGCGACGCCCGCTAGGACCGCGTCGCCCTTCCGCATTCGTCCACGGAGGACCCGCCCGTTGCGACCGGTCCGCTGCGGTCGTAGGGGTCGACCTCCGGGCCCGGTCCGGTCGCTCGGCCGTCCGTGCCGAAGGGCGGGGTGAGGTACCCGGTGGGGGCGCCGCAGCCGCCGTTGGTCATGTTGTATTTGTAGGAGATGACCGAGAAGGTGCCGGGCGCGGTGATCACCTTGTCGGGGTTGTCCCAGCTCAGGACCAGTTCGCGCCGCACGATCGTGCGCACGATGTCGCCGTCGCCGCCCTCGCCCGCGCGGGTGACCGGGTAGACGAAGGTGACGTCGGCGGTGACCTGGAGTCCGCCGTGCTCGCCCTCTTGGTAGGCGAGCCGGCCCCGTGTCTTCACGACGTCGCCGACCAACTGGGCGTGGGAGGGCCGGAATCGGCTGAAGAGGAGGAGGGGGTCGCTCTTCTCGCTCGGGCTGCGGAAGGCGGTTGCCAGAACGTCCTGGACGTCCTTCTGGTGCGGGTTGATCAGTGCGATCGCCCTCTCGGGGCGCTCGCCCCGCAGCACCCCGGGGTCCAGGTTGGACGCGACGAGGAAGTCCCGGCTCCGGGTCAGGGCCCGTTCGACCTCGGCGGCAGTCATCCGGCCGACGGCGGCTGCCCCCGGCACGGTGATCCCGGCCTCCCCGCTCGCCCAGCCCTCCGCCGGTGAACCGCGGAACGGCTCGTCCCTGGTGGGGCGTTCGGCGGCCGAGGCCGGGGGCACCCCCGTGGGGCGGGCGGTCTCGCCCGCCAGCGGTGCGGAGCCGGAAGCCTCACCGTCGAACAGGTCCACGACCCGCCCCGGCGCGAGGGCCACCACCAGCAGCACCACCGAGAGCAGCAGCCCGGCCACGTACCGGCCCGTGCGTCGCTTGGGCCGCGCGGGCGTGTAGCTGCGCCAGCCCTCGGGGCCCGCCGCGGGTTCCGAGCGCAGCCGCCTCGCCACGATCCGGGCCCGCGCCGAGGGTTCCTTGGGAGCGTCGGCCGTACCGGCCACCGACTCGCGCAGGAACGTCTCCCACTCCTCGTCGGATCTGGAAGAACCGTCCGGTTCCGTACCCGCGCCCATCCCCAAGCCCCCATTGATCAGCAGTCGGTCGAACGTGGTCCATTCCTTGATCGAACCACGTTCGAATCATGACACGGGCGATCCGGCTGCGATCTCTTGGCCCCGGGCAGGAGTGCGCCGCGCGCGGGTCCTCGGGCCCTCAGAGCAGGTTCCGCACCAGGCTCCCCACGACGCGTCCCGCCGCCGCTCCGAGCGTGCCCGCCAGCGCGTCGGTGAGGTGGCCGAGCCACGAGCGGAAGGACGCCTCGCCCGCCCGGCGGATCTCGGCGAGGTCCCGGCCCTGCTGGACCAGGATCTCGACCAGCAGGGAGGCGACCCGGATGATCTCCCGCAGGGCGGCCTCCACCTCGGCCGCCTCGAAGCGGCGCCCGCAGGCGCAGTGGAAGCGCGTCTCCCACACGCTCCAGGTCCCCCGGCAGGCCGCGCACCGCACCCGCGCCGCGTTCGGGTCGACGTCCAGCGTCTTGTCGCCGCGGCCTCCGGCCGGGCAGTCCCGGTGCCTGCTCGCGCTCCACGCGCGGGAGCAGACCGGACAGGCCGGGAAGGGGAACTCCACCCACGTCATGCGCGTGCCCCTCGGGGCCGATCGCCGGGCGGCGGTATCCGGCGCCCCCTGCGGTACCCGTCGTGGTAGGCGTCGGCGAAGGTGTGGCCCGCGCGCCGCGCGATCGAGCCGACGTCGTCGAAGAACGCATGGACCCGGGCCAGGGAGAGGCCCAGGGCCGCCGCGAGGCGCTGGGCCAGGCTGTCGACCCACAGGCGGAAGGAGACGTCCGAGAGCCGGACGATCTCGCTCATGTTCTCCTCGTCCTTCCTCATGGCGTCCCACACGCGTTCGAGCAGTTCGTCGACGTCCACTTCGGCGCCCGCGGGTTCCGTGTTCATCGGCCGCTCTCCTGCTCCACGCGCCGCGTGAACTCCAGGAACAGGGCCCGGTCCTGGCACAGCTCGCGCCACTTCGCCTCCGGCAGCGCGGCGAACGCCTCGGAGAGGCGGGCGCCGGTGGCGGGGGCGGGGGCGGGGGCCGGGGTGGCTGCGTGGCGGGGCCCGGTGTCGGCGGCGGCGGCACGTACGGCCTGTGCGGCCTGTGCGGCCTGTGCGGCCTGTGCGGCCTGTGCGGCCTCCACCGCGGCCTGGGGCCGGACTTCGGCGAGCATCCGCGCAGAGGCGGCCTGCAACAGTTTCCGGTCCACCTTGGCCGTGAAGTCCGCGAGGTCCATCCGCCGCTCCAGCACCCAGCGGCGCTGCTGCGGGACCGCCCGCATCATCTCCTTGAAGAGCGCCGTCAGGTTGTAGTGCTGGCGCGCCGAGTAGGTCACGGCCCCGCCCTGCCAGGCGGGCAGGACCCGCACGATCTTCTCGGTGAAGTCGGCGGCCCGTTCCCGCAGGGCCTCCAGCTGGCGTGCGGAGGGCAGGTTGGCGCTCCGGTTCCAGTCGTGCGGATCTACCTCGTCGGCCTTGCTCAGGGCGAGCACGAGCCGCTCGGACAGGTCCGGGGCGCTCTGCGCGAGGAGGTCCGTGAGCGTCTGCTGGACGAGGTGGACGCTGCGGTCCTCGGCCGGGTGGACCCAGACGACCGCGTCGGCCGTCGGCAGGACCCGCAGGTAAAGGTCGAGATAGCGGCGGTAGTTGGCCACGTCGTCACCGATGCCCGGCATGTCGACCACCTCCAGCACGCCGCGCCGTCCGCTGACCTCCTCGACCTGGATGGCGTAGGCGTGGTCGGTGGTCGCCCTGGTGTGTCCGACCGGCTGGCCGGCGTTGAAGAGGGCGTTGACGGTGGTCGACTTGCCGACGCCGGATTCCCCGATGAGGACCAGGCGGGGCGGGCGCTCCCCGTCGAGGGCCGCGTCGTACCCCCGTACCAGCGCCTCCTGTTCGGCCGGCGTGAGGGCGTCGGACCGACCCGACGCCGCTTGCAGTTCCTTGCGGAAGGTGTGGACAAGCCTCTTCACGGTGTCTCCCTGGTGAGGTGCGCCGGGAAACGGGCTCCGGGGCGGTTCCCCGGACCTCTCGGCACCCCTCGATGCTCCCGGCCCGGACCCCCTCCTGGCTGTCCCCGACAATGGGGACAACAGCCCTCGGCGCGGGCCCGGTTCAGGCCGTACGGACACGGGCCTCGACCCAGGTGGACTCCGCGGCGTCCTCCACGACCGCGCTGAGCCCGGCGACCGCCTCGTGCAGGGCGCCGGCCCTGCGCCGGTCCCCCGGCAGCACGACCAGCGCCGCGTCCACGGTGTCGGCCGAGGCCGTCACGCTGAGGACCAGCTCCCGGGGGGTGGGCCCGGTACCCAGGGCCGTGGTCAGCAACAGGCGCAGCAGGGCCGGCGGGTGCGGGTCGTCCGCGTCCGACTGGATCGTGACGACGCAGCCCGCGGTGCGCGCCGCGATCAGCAGGTCGCGTGCCGGCCGGTCGAGGACCCCGGGGATGTGGATCTCGTCCCGGACGGCGTAGCCGAGGAGACGGGCCGTGTCGCCGACCTCGGGGTCGCGTGGCGAGCGGTGTCCGGTGGCGACGGCGTCGAGGAAGGGCAGGATCTCCTCCCCCAGGTCGGCGAGACGCCCGCGGTGCAGGGCCTCGCGGGCGTCGCGTACGGCCCGGCCCGCGAGGGCGGCGGCCCGGTCCGCGTTGGCGCGCGTGGTGACCCCGCCGAGGCGGGCGACCGTACGGCCGATCGCCAGGCCCATGAACACGCCGAGGGCCGGGGCGGACAGGGCCGGGAGGATCAGGGCGACCGTCCCGCCGAAGGTGGGGGCGATCGGCGGGCCGGTGAGCACGAGGACGACGACGCCCGCCTGTTCGAGCGCCATGGCCGTCAGCGCCTCCCGCGCGGGCCGCACGATCACCAGCAGCGTCAGCAGCGGCGTCACCGCGCCGATCGGCCAGGAGGTGTAGTCGGCGAGGCCGGACAGGGGCAGCACGAGGAAACTCCCGAGCGCTCCCGCGACGGCGAACGCGCAGGCCGCCCAGGCGGCGGCGGGGCCGATCCCGTTCCGGGCCCGCAGCAGCAGCGCAACGGTGATCACGGACAGGGCCGCGTACCAGGCCGTCAGCCAGAGCGCTCCGGGGACGTGCCGGGTGTGGATCACCGCGATGACGCCCATGACCAGGAGGAAGGGCAGGCAAACGGCGGCCAAAGGGCGCCGGACGTCGCCGATGGCGGCGTTCATCCGATCCACCTTCGTGTCCCGGGCCCGGACCCGGCGCCGTTCCGCGCCGGCGGGCGCCGGCCACTCCAGGCGTACGGCCGTCCCGCGTCCCGGTGTACTGAGGACCTCCGCGCGCCCGCCCACGGCCTCCATGCGCCGCAGCATCGAGCGGCGGACGCCCACGGACGACGCACTCAGCTCCTCCGTGACGAAGCCGGCGCCGTCGTCGGTGACGCACAGGACGAAGCCCGGGCCGGGCTCCCGGACCCTCAGGTCCACCCGTACGGTCCGGGCACGGGCGTGGTCGGCCACGTTGCGCAGGGCCTCCCGGGCCGCGCCGATCGTGGCCGTCGCCACCTCGTACGGGACGGTGGCGACCTCGCCGGCCAGGATGCTCGCCCCGATCCCCTGCGGGGGCGCGAGGCCGCGGACCAGGGCCGCCAGGTCGGTGCGGCCCCGGTCCCCCTCGCCGAGCGGGTTCCGGGCCCCGGCGATGGCGGCCGCGGCGCCGCGCGCGGCTTCCCGCACCCGGTCCACCGCGATCCCCGGTTGGCCGAAGGCGCGCAGGGCGGCACTGACCTCGTCGTGCAGCATCCCCTGGAAGTCCCGGTGGGCTTCGCGCCGGGCGGCGGCCCGCGCGGCCTCGGCGCGGGCCGCCGCGGCCCGGCGCTCGGACCGGTCGGCGCCGTCGCCGGCGGCGCGCATGAGCGGGGCGAGTACCGCTCCGGCGGCCCCCGTCGCCAGGGGCGGCCAGATGCCCTCCACCGCCGCGGCCGGACCGTCGGTGGGCCAACTGGTGCCCAGTTGGGCGCCGAGGGCGGCGAGGGCGGCGAGCCAGGACCATCGTCCGGCGGTCCGGGGCAGGAACCCGGCGGCGAGGAGCACCGCGGGCACGGTCAGCATGCAGCGCTGCCCGATCACGACGTACGGCGAGCCTCCGGCGAGGACGAGGACGGGGTGCGCGACCACGGCGAAGGCCAGGGCCGCCAGTGCGTCGGTCCCGTTCAGCCGGACCCTTACCCCCCGGACCACGAGGTGGATGGTGAGCGCGACGAAGGCGATCGCCACCGCCGTGACGCCGGCCGGCGGCCGGTCGCCCGAGAGCGGGACCGTGGCCCAGTTGAGGCCGAAGAGGACCGAGACGGCGGCGACGGACCGGGAGAGCCCGGCCTCGACGCCGTCCCGGTAGGAGGTCCCGGTCATCGCCCCGGGGTGCCGGGCCGCTCCGGGCCGATGTCGATGTGCCCGTCGGCGACGGCCCGCCAGACGATCGCGCTGTTCGTCCCGAGGAGCCCGTCACCGGCGTCCGTGTAAGCCTCGATGGCCCGCTTGCGGTGGGTTCGGACGGTGTCCTCGGTGATGTGGAGGAGCTTGGCTATCTGTCCGTGTGGCAGGCCCCGCGCTATCAGTTCCAGCACCCGGTGCTGTTGCGGGGAGAGCCGGATGCCCCCGCGCGGGTCGCTGACGATCTGGTGGGCGAGCCGGCTGGACACGTACGCCTCCCCGGTGTGCGCGGCGCGGACGGCCGCGGCGAGCCTGGTCTGCGGATCCTCCTTGAGGACCAGCCCCAGCGCGCCGGCGTCGAGCGCCCTGCGGATCAGGGCGGGCCGCTGCTCGGTGGTGTAGGCGAGCACGCGGGCTCCGGTGGCCCGTATCCGGCGCACGTTCTCGCCGATGTCGCTGTCGTCGCGCAGCCGCAGGTCGAGCAGGACGACCGACGCGGTGGCCCCGTCCTCCTGGGCGAGGAGGGAGTCCACGTCCTCCGCGATCGCCACCAGCGCGATGTCGGGCGTGGTGTCGGCCAGCGAGGCGCGCAGCCCGATCAGGACGATGGGATGGTCGTCGACCGCGGCCACCCTGATGGGGGTGGTCGCGTCCGGCACGTCCATTGGATCCACGGTTTCCCCCACGGCGCGGCTCGTGCCGGAATCGTATGCCCGGTCGGTCCGGCACGTGGGGTGTTCGCCCGTACCGGCTCCGGACCGGTCCGCCGGCTACCGCTCGGCGCCGGGGTGGGCGATCTCGAAGAGGAGCGTGGAGAGCTCCTGCGTGACCGACTCCACGGCGAGGATCTGCTCGCGCACCGGTGGAGGAAGGTGCGCTCGCTCCCACAGGCTCACCGGCTGGTCCGCCGGGCGGGCCGTCCACAGTTGCTCCAGGTCGGCTGCCGGCTTTGCCAGCGAGTGCGCCGCGTGGTGCGCGACGGCGCCGACGGCGTCGCCCAGCGGGTCTCCGGTGTCCCCCTTGGGGCCGAACATCGCGAACTCGGGCAGGTCGGTGAGGGTGAGGACGGTGGAGGTGATGTGGGGCATCCTCAGTACCCGCTGTACCCAGAGGGGACCGGGCAGCGTTTCGGGCGGGCTCGGATAGTCGGGGGCGGCGGCCAGCGTGCCGTGCAGGATCCCGGCGAACGCCCGGTGCGGGCGGCCGGGCCTCCAGAGGCCGCCGCTCAGGGCCGCCGCGAGCCGGTCGGTCCGTGCGCGGGCGAAGGCCACGTCTCCGGCCCATTCCGGTTCGAGATCCGCGATCCCCGAAGCCCGGACCGCACGGGCCCGGTCCCCGATCGTCAACGGAACCGGGTCCGTTCCGTCGCGAGGGTCCCGCGGCTCCGCGTCGTGCGCGTCGTGGGCCTCGATGTGGGACTCGATGTGGGACTCGATGTGGGCGTCGAGGACGTCGCGGGCCCGGCGTCGGCGGTTCTCGTCCCCGACCAGGTCCAGCCATCCCTCCGCGGTGCGCCCCCGCGGCTCGCCGGTCTCCAGCGGTCCCTGGTGCAGGCGCCCGGTGTGCGCGCCGTCGACCCAGCCGGCCAGCGCCGGCAGCTCGACGTCGTCGACCAGGACGTCCGCCTCGCGGGCGGCGCGGCAGGCCGCGAGAGCCAGCAGCGCGACCACGGGCATCCACCGCGACGTGAACCGGGCGCCGTCGGGTGCGTCGGGGCGGCCGGGGCGGGGTCCGGGCGGGCCGGGCGCGGTCCGGTTGTCGTAGCCGGTGTGCCACACCACCAGCGCGCCGCAGGTCAGCACGGCCCGCCGCCACGCCACCGTCCCGTACGCGGCCCGGTTCCGCTGCTCCCAGTCCTGCCCGTCAGCCATGATCCGTCCCTCCCGGGAACCGGCGTGCTGCCGATCCCCTGGGAGGCTAACCGCCCCTGTGTCAGGCGCGGGTCATCCGGTGGGGAACGTCCGGCGCGGGTCATCCGGTGGGGAACGTCAGGCGCGGGTCATCCGGTGGGGAACGTCAGGCGCGGGTCATCCGGTGGGGAACCTCCGGTCAGCGGCGGCCGGCGGACAGGACGACGAGGAACTGGCCGCCGCCGGCCTGGATGTCCGCGGTCACCGGCAGGCCCGGTACCAGCCGGGAGAACCGGTCCACCAGCCAGTCGGCCGTCTCCTGGGCGTCCTTCTTGGTCGGACAGCGCCCCACCATCTCGCGGCCGCCCTTGCGCTCCAGCCTCTCGGCAACGGTGATGAGCGGCGCGGGCTCGACCACGTACAGCCGCTCCGGCCAGGCGATGACCACCTTGACCGCGCCCTTGCGGGTGTTGCACCCGCGGTGCGCGAGCCGCTCGGCGACCTTGGCCTTCTTGTCGGTGGTCCGGCTGTCGACGCTGGGCCCCCGCGGGTCGTTCACCGACTCGTGGGGGTCGACGGCTTCGTCACACACCCAGCACTGCCAGTTGTCGCGCTCGGCCACATCATCAAGGAGACTCATCCGAGCAAAGTACCTGCCCGGCCGCCACCCCGTGCACCAGGGCCCGCCGGGAGAGCGGGCGGCGCGTGCTCGACGCGTGCGGACCGTGTGGTCAGTCCGGCAGGGCGGGTGGCTGACTCGATCGGCCGATAGAACGAGTTTCCCCGCGGATTTTCCCGCGAGGAGCCGGAGCACGGCGGGCTCGGCGGCCGAGTCCAAGCCGTTCCCCGGCCTGCGCGGACCGCGTGGCGGCCGGCCCGATGGGCGGTGCAGCCGTCGAGGCAGGCGAGCCAGGCGCGGGCCGGCGGCCGTCGCGGCGGCCGGACCGCGCAGGCCCGTACCGTGGCGGCCCGGCGACGACGACAAGGCGGTGTTGCCGCTGACCCGGTACGTGGGGGTCTGCACGCCCACAAGCACGTCCTGCCCGCCGTCGGCGCGCCGCCGGAGCGGCCGCGGCAGGTCTCCCACGACGGGTACGAATGGCTGTGCGTCCTCTACGGACGGCTGTGGCTGGCCCTCGGGGACCAGGACCTCGTCCTGAGCGCACGCGTCCGCGAACGGCCACGCGTACCTGGCCCGTTGTTGCGCGGCGTTCCTCGACGCCTATCTGGCCGGCGGCCTCACATCGCGCACCGCCCACCCGATCACCGCCCCGGACGCACTGCGGGCCGGGCTCACCCGCGTCCGGGAGCGCGGGCCCTCTGAGGCTCCGGTCGGCCCCGTCACGGGAGGGCGGTGGGACCGGAGGCCGGTCCGGTGCCGCGCACGGCTTTCAGCTGAAGATGTCCAGGGTGTCCGGCCAGGAGCCCGCTTCGTCGGACGAGTGGCGGGGGCGCGGCGGGCGGGGGTCCGGGTAGGTCTCCGCCGCGGCCCTCGCGCGGACGATGTGCGGCCCGCCGCACGCCGCGACCGCGAAGGCGCCGAAGACCTTGGCGAACGCGGCCGGGGCACGGAACTCGACGCCGAACGCCCGGCCGTCCCGCAGCGGTACCCGCACCAGCCGGTCGGACCGCGTCCACTCCGGCACCGGCTCGCCGTCCGCGGTCGACCGCCCCGCCCGCCACAGCCGCGCCACGTGCGGCAAGTTCACCTTCTCCATCGCCAACCGCTTGCGCCGTAGCCGCAGTTCACGCACCGTCAGCTCGACGCGCTGGTCCGTCATCGCCACGCCCGAACGCCATCCGCCGCCGCGGAGCTCACCGTGGGCGCCCTTCGCCACCGGCCGGGGACAGCGGCTGGGGCGGCGGGGCCATCGCCCACCGGATCGCCCGTGTCAGGGCCTTCCCGGAGAGGAGTACGCAGGTGTCCACCGGGGCGGTCGCGCGGCGCAGGCCCAGCATCCCCGGTGCCCACGGGGGCAGCAGGGCGATCGCGTTCGCCGCGAGCAGCGCGTACGGAGCCCGGGCCGGCCGGGGTAGCGGCGGGTCGCGGAGGATGAACCGCGCGGCGTCCAGCGCCTCGGGCGTGGCCCGCAACTCCGGCCGGTACTGAGCCAGGAGGGCCCGTAGCGCGGCCCGGTCGCGGGGTGGGTCCACCACGCCGAGGGCCGTTGCCACCCTCGCGGTGTCCGCGACGTAGGCGTCGTATCCGGCCGCGTCCAACGGGTGCGCGCCGAAACGCTCGTGTGCGCGCAGGAAGCTGTCGACCTCGGCGGCGTGCACCCAGCCCAGCAGGTGGGGATCCGCTGCCCGGTAGGGCTCGCCCGCCGCCGTGGTGCCTTCCACCCGTTCGTGGACCGCCCGGACCCTGTCGACGGCGAGCTGTGCGTCCTGGGCCGTGCCGTAGGTGGTGACCGCGAGGAAGGTGCTGGTGCGCTGGAGCCTGCCCCAGGGGTCGCCGCGGAAGCCGGAGTGCGCTGCCACGGCGGTCATGGCGAGCGGGTGCAGGGACTGGAGCAGGAGGGCGCTGAGGCCTCCGATGAACATCGAGGCGTCACCGTGGACCGTCCGGATGGGGCGATCGGGGTCGAACCAGCGGGGGCCGGGTGCCGTGTGGATCCGTGCGCGGTTGGCGGGGCCCGAGGGTCCCGCCACGCGGCTGAAAAGCACCGAACCGAGCCGCCCCCGTAGGCTCCGGTCCGCGGCGGAGGACGTGTCCATGGTGGTGTCCTGCCCTCCTGGAGCCCGGTTCAATGCTCCGCCCGGGTCCGGGCGGAGGCTCGCGTCAGCACTGGTCCTCCCCGCCGGGGTCGCGGCTGAGCCGGCCGGGCCACCACGCGGCCGGGCCGATGTCCCGGACGAGGGCCGGTACCAGGAGGGACCGGACGAGGAGCGTGTCGAGGAGCACCCCGAAGGCGACGATGAAGGCGATCTGGAGCATGAACGCCAGCGGGATGACGCCGAGCGCGGCGAACGTGGCGGCGAGGACGACTCCGGCGGAGGTGATCACGCCGCCGGTGGCCACCAGTCCTCGCAGCACTCCCTCGCGGGTGCCGTGCAGAAGGGACTCCTCCCGGACTCGGGTCATCAGGAAGATGTTGTAGTCGACCCCGAGGGCGACGAGGAAGACGAAGCCGTAGAGCGGTACGGAGGAATCGGTCCCGCTGAACCCGAGGAACTGCTGGAACACGATCGCGGAGACGCCCAGGGTCGCGACGAAGCTGAGGGCCACGGTCGCCACCAGGAGGACGGGCATCAGCACCGAGCGCAGCAGCCCGACGAGAATGATCAGGATGATCATCAGGACGACGGGGATGATGAGCATGCGGTCCTGCTCGGCGGTGCGCTGGGTGTCGTACTGCTGCGCACTGCGGCCGCCGACGATGGCGTCCGCATCCGGTACGGCGTGGACCGCCTGACGCAGCCGGACCACGGTCTGCTGCGCCGCCCTGCTGTCCGCGGGTGCTTCGAGCGTGGCGTCGAGGCGGACCCTCCCGTCCGCCACGAGCGGTGCGCCGCCCGGCGGCCCGGGTGCGGTGAAGGGGGTGACGGCGGCGACACCCTCGGTACGCTCCGCAGCCCGCGCCACCTCGTCGAGTCGGCCGGCGTCCGCGATCACCACGGCCGGACTGCCCGATCCCCCGGGGAAGTGCGCGCTCAGGGTCCGCTGGGCGGCCACCGACGGGGCGTCGTTCACGAAGGTCTCGTCCAGCGGCACGCCCTTGGCGTTGAGCGTGGGGGCGAAGGCCGCACAGGCGAGGAGGACGGCGAGGCTGAGGGCCCAGACCTTGCGCGGGGCACGGTCGACCACGGCCGCCACGGTCCTCCAGATCCCGTGGCCGGCGCCGTCCCCGACGGTGGGGCCGGCGGTGTGGCCGGCGCCGTCCCCGGCGGTGGGGCCGGCGGTGTGGCCGGCGCCGTCCCCGACGGTGTGGCCGGCGGTGTGGCCGGTCTTGGCGGGCCAGTAGGCGGCCCGGCCGAGCAGGACGAGGACGGCGGGAAGGAAGGTGAGGGTGCTCAGCACCGCGCACACGATGCCGATCGCCCCCACCGGGCCGAGGGCGCGGTTGTTGGTGAGGTCGCTCAGCAGCAGGGCGAGCAGGCCGAGCGCGACGGTGCCCGCGCTCGCGGTGACGGGGCCGACCGACCGGCGCAGGGCCGAACGGACTGCGGCGAAGCGGTCCTGGCCGGCCTGGAGCTCCTCGCGGAAGCGTGCCGTGAGGAGGAGCGCGTAGTCGGTGGCGGCGCCGATCACGAGGATCGAGAGGATGCCCTGCACCTGTCCGTCGACGCGGACGGTGCCCCGGTCGGCCAGTACGTAGACGATCGCGCAGGCGAGTCCCAGGGCGAACACCGCCCCCACGATGATCACCACCGGGAGCAGCAGGCTGCGGTAGACCAGCAGGAGGATCAGCAGGACGGCGGTGAGGGCGACGGCCAGCAGGAGTCCGTCGATTCCGGCGAAGGCATCGGCGAGATCCGCCTGGCTCGCCGCCGGGCCGGCCACCTGCGCGACGGTGCCCGGGACCTGCCCCGCGGTCGCCTCGATCTCCTCCAGGGTGCGGGGCAGCTCCTCCCCGAGATCGGGCTTGAGCGGTACGACGCCCCGCAGCGCCAGGCCGTCGGCGGAAAGAACGGCGGCGGAGGCGGGGCCGGTGGAGAAGGAGTCGCCAGACGGCAGCCCGGCTCCGCCCAGACCGGCCAGGGCCCGTGCGGCGGCGGCTTGTTGCTCAGGACCCAGCTTCGCGCCGGGCGTCTTCGCCGTCCAGACGACGATCGCCGGCAGGCTCTCACCCTGCCGGAAGGCCTTCTGCGCCTCGACGACCCTGGTGGACTCGGAGCTGCGGGGCAGGAAGGCGGTCTGGTCGTTGGTGGCCACCTCGCCGAGCTTCCCCGCGTACGGGCCCAGCCCGCCTCCGACGAGCAGCCACGCGACGAGCAGGACGGCGGGGACCAGCCATCGGGTGAACCGTGATGAGGCAGACATGACGCTCCGGGAATCCATCGATCCGTCGATCCCTCTCGACAGGTGACCGTCTCGTGACGGAGACGGGTCGGACGACCGGCGTCGCGCCGGCGACGACCGGCGGTGCGTCGGCCGCGAGGGCCGGCGCTGTTCGCCCGTATCCCCGTCTTCTCCGGGAAGGGCCGCTACGGATGCGGACCGGCCCTTCCCGGAAGCCGGTGCCCGAGGGCGAGCAGGTGCATGCTGGTTACGGTGAGTTCCGGATGGTCGTCGGCGAAGCGTGCGGCGGCTTGGCCGTCTCCTTCGGATCTTGCCGGGCCCGTGGCAGCTCCGGGGGCCGGAGCAGCTCAGGGGTCCCGTTATCGACCCCCCGCGGCCGGGCCCCGCGCGTTGCGCCGGAGGGCGTCGCGGAGGCGGGCGGCCTGGGTGACCAGGCGGGAGCGGCCGGGCCGGACGGCGACCTCGGCGAGGCCCGGGGGTTCGGGCGACGCCGCTCCCGACTGCTCCACGCAGCCGGCGGCCGTCGCGAGGAGGTCCCCGGCGCCCCTCGGGTCGACCGTGCCGGTGAGCAGCGCGGGGAGCACCGAGGCCAGAACGGCCCAGGTGGTCGCGCAGGCGCCGGTCGCGGCGGCCGTGCGCAGCGAGTCGGCGAGCCGGTTGGCCCGCAGCACGGTGGTGCGTTCCCCCGTGTCGAGCACGAGGCGCGCCGGGGTCTCCCCGTACGCGTACGGTACGGCCGACGCGGTGCGGCGGGTGAGGGCCGCGGGCTCTCCGGCCTCGCCGAGCCAGGCGGCCAGCCTGTCCCCCTCCGGTGTGCCGAGTGCGGCCGCGGCGGGAACGGCGGCGGCGTCACGGCGTACCCGCAGCAGAGCCTGCCCGAAGAGGGAGGCGCGCAGGGTACGTGAACGGGACATTAGGCGGGGCCACTGACGACGCCGCGGAGCATCCACAGGGGTGCCTGACAGCCGCGGCAACCGGCTCGATCCGGTGCGGCTCGCCCGCCTCGCCACATCTGACGGCGCGTCCCGGACCTGTTCGGCCCGCCGGCCCGCAGGACTTCCCGGACACCGTCGGGGAAGGAACGGCCTCGAGCCTGCTGCGCAACGGGCCGTTCGTCCGCCTCCGGACCCGGGGCCCCGGCCTCCTCCTGCCCGGACTGCTCCCGCTCGTCTCCCGGCCGTACCGCACGGACCCCGCGCCCGCCCCGCGGCCAAGGCTCGGCCATCGCGGCATGAACCGCGCCGAAGTGCCGTACGGGTTTTAGGGCTGGGCGGGTTGCAGGAACGGCCCGGGGGCTCGTCGGCTCCCGGGCTAGGAAGACCTGCGGCGCAGGAGCATGCGGACGCCGAACACGATGACGAGCACCACGATGACGAGGAGCACGACGATGAAGAGGCTCTTGAACAGCCCGCCCTTCTTCTTGCTCTTCTTTTTCTTCTTGTTGCCGGTGGCGGCCTGAGCCCGGGAGGACTCCGGCGCCCGGAGTACCGTCACCGCACCGGCGCCGGCCAGGAGGGGGCCCCGCGGGAGGGCCGCGGCCGCGGGAGCCTGACGGGCGGCCGACGGGGCCGACGCGGCCGCCGTGGCGCTCGCCGCCGGGCCCAGCAGCAGGCCCGCGAGCACGAAGAGCGGTACCAGCGCGGCCACCGCCGCACGGGAACGCTTCCTCGGAATGCTCTGGTTCGTCACTGTATCCCCCTATGATTTGGTGCCCCGCCAAGGGCCCGGTGGAACCGGGCCCGAAGGGGCCCTGCAGCATCGTCGGCGAGTCCGACCGCCCCGGCAAGAGGACGAGCGGCGACGGGCCGGGATGGGCGGGGAACGCCTCGGCGGGCCGGGCCGAGACCTGCGAAGGGACGCGTTGCCGTGGAGCGTACGACCTGCTGTGTGGTGGGAGGCGGGCCCGCCGGGATGGTGCTGGCCCTGCTGCTGGCCCGGGCCGGGGTGGAGGTCACCGTACTGGAGAAGCACGGCGACTTCCTGCGGGATTTCCGCGGCGACACCGTGCACCCGTCCACCCTGTCGCTGCTGGACGACATCGGCCTCGCCGAGCGGTTCGCGCGGCTGCCCCAGCGGCGGGTGACCTCCGTGCAGTTGCCCATCGGGCCGGACCGCTCGCTCGTCACGATCGGGAACATCGGGGCGCTGCCCGGCAAGTACAACTACATCGCGATGGTGCCGCAGTGGGACCTGCTCGACCTGCTCGCCGACGAGGCGGGGAAGGAACCCTCCTTCCGGCTGCGCATGAACACCGAGGCGACGTCCTTCCTGAAGGAACACGGCCGGGTCACCGGTGTGCGGTACCGCACCGCGGACGGCGCCACCGGTGAGCTCAGGGCCACGCTGACCGTGGCCTGCGACGGCCGCGGATCCTTCGCCAGGGCGCTGCCCGAGCTCGGCCTGGAGAGCTTCCCCTGCCCGATGGACGCCTGGTGGTTCCGGATGCCGCGCCACGAGGGCGATCCCAGCGGGCTCGTCGGAGGCCTGGGCGAACGGTTCTTCAGCGCGCTCACCGACCGCGGGGACTACTGGCAGATCGCCGGGCTCATCCCCAAGGGAACCGACGCCGAGCTCCGCGCGGAAGGCCTGGACCGGTTCATGGCCCGGTTCGCGCGGGCCGTCCCGTGGCTGGCCGGCCGGGAACACTCGGTCGCCTCCTGGGACGAGGTCAAGCTGCTCGACGTACGGCTGGACCGGCTGCGCCGGTGGCACCGGCCGGGGCTGCTGTGCATCGGCGACGCCGCGCACGCCATGTCACCGGTGTTCGGCATCGGCATCAACCTCGCCGTGCAGGACGCGGTGGCCGCGGCCCGCCACCTCGTGGGACCGCTGCGCTCGGGATCCGTGGGGCTGCGCGACGTGCGCCGCGTACAGCGCCGCCGCATGCCCACGACGGTGGCCACCCAGGGCCTGCAGCGCCTGGCCCACGCGCAGGTCATCGAACCGCTGCTGGCCGGGCGGACCGCGTTCGGCCATCCGCGGGCGGCGGAGCGGCTGGCGGAGCTCGCCACCGACTCCCGGTGGCTGAACCGGGTGCCGGCCTACTTCATCGCGTACGGGGCGCTGCGCGAGCGGCCGCCGGCGGAATCGATCCGCGGCGGCTCGGCGGCACCCGACTCCCCGCGAGGAAGGCCCGTTCTACAAAATGTTGACGCACCTCTATCGGAAAGCCATGGGCCCGTCGGACGATTCATCTAGCCCGCCCGCCTTCACCTGACCCCCTGTCAGCGCGGGCCAGGGCCGATTCCGCCCTCGTGCGTTGGGAGGCCACAAGCCATGAACCCGCTCAGCGAGTGTCCCGAACCCGCCTCGTTCCCCTTACCGGAAACCCGTGTGCCCGCGCCGAAGCCGGGGGCACCCAGCCGTCGCGGCGTCCTGGGCGGCCTCGGGATGGCCGCCGCCGCTCCGCTCGTCCTGGGCGCCGGAAGGAGCCGCCCGCCCGGGGGAACACCCCCGGGCCGGGCCGTCGTACTCAGGAACGCCTCGCTCGTGCTCACCATGGACCCCGCCCTCGGCGACGGCCCGCTGGGTACGGTCGAGCATGCGGACGTCCTCATGCGGGACGGCGCCATCGCGGCCGTGGGCAATCGGCTGCCCGTACCACCCGGCACGCAGGTGATCGATGCCTCGGGCCACCTGGTGATGCCGGGATTCGTGGACGTGCACACCCACCTGTGGCAGTCCTCGATGCGGGGCGGCTGCGCGGACCGCGACCTCTTCGGATGGCTGGCCGACTGCAACCGGGCGACGTTCTCCCGGATCGGGCCCGCGGACATGTACCGCTTCGTGCGTCTCGGCGCCCTGGATTCCCTCCAGTCCGGCGTGACCACGCTCGTGGACTGGGTGGACGCCCTCCCGTACGACACGACGGTCCAGTACGTACGGGCCCTGGCCGACACGGGCGTGCGCTTCACCTACGCGATGTTCCAGGCCGAGCGGGAAGCCGCGCTGATCGCCCGGACGAAGAAGGAGCTCATCGACCCGCTCCCCCTCGCCTCGGCGCAGGTGGCCACCCACGCGGCGCGGCCCATCAAGGGCCTCAACCACGTGCACTGGGAGATCGCCCGCGACCTCGGAATCATGCTCAACAGCCACGTCCTCGAACGCGCCGAGCAGCGCGCGGACGACCCGATCGGCACCCTCACGGACATCGGGGCACTGGGTCCGCGGCTGCTCATGAACCACGCGATCCACCTCACCGACGACGAGATCTCAGCGCTCGCCGCGCACGACGTACGGGTCGCCCACTGCCCGCTCAGCAACATGCGCCTCGGCTCGGGGATCATGCGGCTGCCGGACCTCGGCCGACGCGGCGTCAAGGCCGGGCTCGGCCAGGACGGCGGGACGAACGACACCTCCGACTTCTTCGCCCTCATGAAGGCGGCCATCGGTCTCCAGCGCGCACGCTCGCTGGACACCTCGGTGTTCCCCCAGGTGCGGGACGTCCTGCGGCTGGCCACCCTCGGCGGCGCCGAGGCGATCGGCACGGCCGACACGGTGGGATCCCTGAGCCCCGGCAAGCGCGCCGACGTCATCGTGATCGACCCCGCCGCCCTCAACTTCGCGCCGCGCTTCGACTGGATCAACCAGATCGTCTTCAACGGCCGCCCGGAGAACGTCCGCGCGGTCTTCGTGGACGGCCGTCCCCTCAAACTCGACGGCCGCCTCGTCGGCATCGACACCGACCGGGTCGTACGGGAAGCGGAGTCCGCGGCCACCCGTCTGCGCGCCGCGTCCTGAGCCGAACCGTGCGAACAGCAGGGCCCCGGGGGGCGATTGACGCTTCCCCCGGGGCCCTCGTCACTCATTTCCGCATCCCCCTGGAGATCAGGAGGGTGTGGTCAACGCCCCTGGAGGGACTTGACGTTGTCGCCGAAGGTCCAGCCCTTCGAGCCGTCCCAGTTGATGGACCAGGTCATGAGCCCCTTCAGCGAACCGCCGAAGGCGTTCCACGACTGGCTGACCAGGCTCGGCGTCATGTGGCCGCCGCCCGCGCCGGGCTGGGCCGGCAGGCCGGGCACCTGCTTGTCGTAGGGGACCTTGATGGTGGTGCCCTGGATCGTCAGGCCGTTGTTCAGGCAGGTGGTCTGGGCGGTGAAGCCCTGCACGGTGCCGGCCTGGTAGGAGTCGCCGGAGCAGCCGTACATGCTGCCGTTGTAGTACTGCACGTTCAGCCACCACAGCCGGCCGTTGTCGGCGTACTTCTTGATGATCGGCAGGTAGGAGCCCCAGATCGACCCGTAGGTGACGCTTCCGCCGGTGACGTACGCGGTTTCGGGAGCCATCGTCAGGCCGAAGCCCGCGGGCATCTGGGCCAGCACCCCGTCGATGATCCGGATCAGGTTGGACTGGGATGCCGACAGCGTGTTGATGTTGCCGCTTCCGGTGAGGCCGGTCTCGATGTCGATGTCGATGCCGTCGAAGTTGTACTTCTTGAGGATCGGCACGACGGTCGCCACGAACCTGTCGGCGACGGTGCTGGAACTCAGGTCGATGCCGGCGGTGGCGCCGCCGATCGACATCAGGATCGTCGCTCCGGCCGCCTTGGCCTGACACATCTCGGCGGGGGTGGCGACCTTGACACCGCTGTCCATGCCGTCGTGCCACTGGACGGTGCCGTCCGAAAGGATCACCGGGAACGCGGCGTTGATGACGTTGTAACCGTGCGCGGCTATCCGGCTGTCCGTGATGGGCACCCAGCCCATGCCCGGGTGAACGCCGTTCGCGGCGCCGTCCCAGTTCTCCCAGTAGCCCTGGAGGACCTTGCCCGACGGCTTGGGCTTCGTGGCGCAGGTCTCACCGGGCGGGGCGGTGGTGGGAGGCGCGGTGGTGGGAGGCGCGGTGGTCGGGGGGACGGTCGTCGGCGGCGGGGTGGTGGGAGGCACGGTCGTGGGCGGCGGCGTGGTCGGCGGCACCGTGGTGGGCGGCGCGGTCGTCGGCGTGGGGCTGCTGCCGCCCGGGCCGACGAGCGAGACGTCGTCGGCGTGGTACGCGGGCTGCCCGTACCAGCCGTGCAGGTAGACGGTCACCGAGGTCGTGCTCGCCCCGGTGGTGAAGCCGACGCTGAGCTGGCCGTACGAAGGGCTGCTCGGTGTCCAGGTGGACGGGGAACCGGTGATCCCGGAACCGGTGGCACCGAGATACACGTAGCTGCCCTGGACGTGAGCACTCAGCGTGTACTGCGAGTTGGGCTGCACGCTGATGGTCTGGGAGCACCGGGCGTTGTCCTGGCCGCTCGGCGTGGCCTTGAGCGCGGAGGTGCCGGAGCGGACCGGACTGCCGACGGCCACCCCGGTTCCCGCCGAGCAGGTCCAGGCGGAAAGGCCTTTCTCGAAGCCGGAGTTGACCACCAGGTTGGGGGCGACGTCCCCGGCCGTCGCGGCGCCGGCCGTGACGGCCCCGGCCGCGGCGATGCCCGCACCGATGACGGCGGCGGCGCTCACCCCGGCGAGGGTGCGGTTCATGACGGTCGCTCCGCGCGGGGCGCGGCCGCTCCGGTCCCTGCGGGGGCCGCTGTCGGCCGGCGGGTGCGGAGTACGTGATCTCCGACGGAACATGGTGCGCTCCATTCCCGCCGGGCGTCAGGGGCATGACGACGCGTGGGGGCGTGACGCCCGGCATGGGGGTGAGGTGAGGACAGGTGGGGCTGTGCCGACCGGATCGTAGGAGCAACGACCCGGCCGGTCAATAGGTCTGGACCAATACCAAGGATCGGGCGCGGGCGCGCGGTAGGCCCGGTCGGCCCTTCCCAGGAGGGATGGCCGGTGCCCATGATGGCCGGATGGCAGCCCGGCGGGGATCTGCTCTGGGACGCGGCGGACAAGAGCATGCGAACCGCGACGCGCCCGCGGCGCATGGCGGTGGCGGCGTGCTGCACCGGCCTCTTCGGCCCGGCGCTGCGGGGGGCGGGATCCGACGCCCCGGTGGGCGGTCCTCGCGGCCGCGGCCTACGTATTCGTGGAGATCGCGTACTGGGCGTGGGACCGCAGTCGTCTGGTCGAGGCGCGGATCGTCCCCGGTGAGGCCGGCGGTGGCACGAGGCTCCTCCCCTGATGCCGGCCGGCGCCACCGACCGGATCCTGAGGCTGTGCCCTCAGGGGAGCAGCCGGGAGGCGAGGTCGCGCACGGTCGCCATGTCGCTGAACGGGATCAGGTCCTCGCCCACGATCTGGTGCGGTTCGCTGCCCTTTCCGGCGATCAGGACGATGTCTTCGGGCCGGGCCTCGCAGAGCGCGAAGTCGATGGCCCGGCGCCGGTCGGCGGCGCGCTCGTACGGTGTGCCCGTGCTCTCGATGCCGACCGCGATCTGGTCGAGAATCGCCTCGGGGTCCTCCGTGCGGGGGTTGTCCGAGGTCAGGACGCACAGGTCGGAATGAGCGCCGGCGATGCGGCCCATCTCGGCGCGCTTGGTGGTGTCGCGGTCGCCGCCGCAGCCGAAGACCGTGATGACGCGGCCCCGGGCGAAGCCCCGGATGGCGGTGAGGACCTTGTCCAGGGAGTCGGGCGAGTGCGCGTAGTCCACGATGACGGAGGTGCCGGCGGGGGTGACGAACCGCTCGAACCGGCCCGGTACGGACGGCATCCGGGCGAGCGCGGCGACCAGTCCGCCCAGGTCGTGCCCCAGAACCCGGCAGGCCGCCACGGCCGCCAGGGCGTTGGACACGGAGAACCGGCCCGGGACCGGGATCTGTGCCGGGTAAGCACCGCCGTCGTGGTGCAGCGTGAACCGCGTGCCCGAGGCGTCGGCCGTCAGGTCGGTGGCCCTGAAGTCGGCCTCCTCGTCGAGGCCGTACGTCGTCACCGCGCCGGGCATCATCGCCCGGATCCCGGCACCCACGACGTCATCCGCGTTGACCACCGCATGCCGGCACAGCCCCTGGAACAGCCGCATCTTGGCTTCCGTGTAGCGGGCCATCGTGCCGTGGTCGTCCAGATGATCCTGGGTCAGGTTCGTGAAGACGCCGACGTCGACGAACGTCCGGTCCATCCGGTACGTCTGCAGGGCCATCGAGGTGGCCTCCAGCACCACGCTGCCGGCGCCCTGGTCCCGCATGCGGCCCAAGAGGTACTGCAGGTCGGGCGATTCCGGTGTGGTCAGCACCGTGGGCGGCATCGGGATCATCTCGTCGCCGATCCGGCTGCCCGCCGTCCCGATCACGCCCACCGAGGCTCCCTCGGAGATCTTGAGGAGCGACTCGACCATGTAGGAGATGGAGGTCTTCCCGTTGGTCCCGGTGACCGCCACCATGTCCATGTGGCGGCCCGGCTCGCCGAAGTAGCGGGAGGAGACGACGGCTGCCGCCTTGCGGGTGTCGCGGACCCGTACGAGGCACACCGACGGCCGCAGTTCGCGCCCGGACGGTGCGGCGGCGGCGCCCGCCTCGTCGACGAGCACCGCCACCGCACCGCGCGCGAGCGCCGCACCGATGGACGCGGGGCCGCCGCCGTGGTGGCCGGGTACCGCGATGAAGAGCGAGCCCGGCACCACCCGGTCGACGTCGAAGGTGGTGCCCGCGGTGATCCCCGTCGACTCGGTGTCGCCCTGGATGACGTGGTGTTCATGGCCGGTCAGCAACCCGCTCAACTTCACGGTGGTCCCTTCGGAGGCAGCTACGGCCCGGCGCACGGCCTTGACCTGGGTGGCGGCGCCGACGGAGCGTCGGGACCGCGGTGGTGGGACGGGAGGGCGATGCGTCGCCCTGGAGGCGACGGGGCCGGGCCGGGCTCCGCGATCGGGCCGGGCTGCCGGGGCAGATCCCGTCGCCGGGGATGGTGCGGCGGGGGAGACGGGGCCCGGGCGCGGTGGGAGAGCGCTAGCCGTGGCCGTGCAGGACGCCGCGGCCGACCGTCGGGGCCTTGGCGTCGGCGGCGGTCCGGCGGCTGATGCCCGTCCGGCCCGCGGCGGCCGCGCGCACGCCGGGGTCGGCCTGCGGCAGGCTCGCCCCCGTGTCACGCCGTGTGCGGCTCATGGGCCGAGTGTACGTGCGCCCGCCCGGTCCGAACGCCGCGCGGGCGGGGTGCACCGCCCCGGCGGTACCGGGCCGGCCGGTGACTTCGATGCGGCCCGCCGTGCCGGTGACCTGCGTGTCGAGGGCCTGCGGCCCGTGGGGACCGGCGTGGAACCCCGTGCGGGCCGGATCCCCTCCATCTGCTCCGGGACCCGTACCGCAGTGGTCACGAGCCGGGGATCGTCGATCCCGTTTGCGGGAGTGCCCCGCGGGGCCGGCACGATCGTTCGCTCTCCCCCGGAAACCACCGGGAGCCGGACGGCCGGCGACCGTGACAGGTCATGCCCGTGCCTCGGTTCGGGGTGGCGCGCCAGTGGTGGTCATGGGGGGCGAGGCGTACTCCAGGGCGGTCGAGAGCTCCTCCAGGGCGGCGAGGAGCAGGCCTCCGGCACGGTGCAGCATGCGGTCCGTCTCGTCCCCGGGACCATCGGGGGCCCGCGGGTCCCCGGGATCATCGACGTGCCGGCTGTCGAGAGCGGTGCGGACCGGTTCCCAGGTCGGGACGCGGTGGTCGCGCACCGCGCGGTCCGCGTCCTCGGCCGACTGCCGCAACGCGGAGGCCAGGATGGCGGCCGGGGGGCGGCGGGGGCCGCCGGGTTCGGGCAGGTGGGCTTCCAGGAGCATGGTGACGTGGGCGAAGTCGGCGAGGGCCGCTTCGGCGCCGGCCTCCGTGGTGCGGGAGAGGCCGCGTTGGCGTACGGGTTCCTTCTCCGCCAGGGCCATGGCGTCGCGCCAGGCGAGGACGGCGGCACGGCCGGCCAGCACGGCTTCGCGGGTCTCCCGGGCGGACTGCCGCGTGGGGTCGGCGTAGTGGCCCACGACCGTGGCGGCGTAGACGAGGTCCGCCTTGATCCAGTCGGCGAGGCGGGTGCGCAGCCTGGGGGTCTCCCAGGCGGGGTAGAGGGCGTAGGCGAGCATGGCCAGCCCTCCGCCGATGAGGGTCAGGATGAGCCGTGCGGGCACCGACTGTTCGAGGCCCACGCCCGCCATCGCGAGGGTGAAGACGGTGTACGCGGAGGCGGCCGCCTGGACGGGTGCGTAGCCGGTGTACAGGAACAGCAGGATCAGCCCGCCGCAGATCACCGAGAGGGTCCCGGACACGAGAGGGCCGGGGTGGGCGAGTTCCACGAGGGCGCCGGCGATGATCAGGCCGACGACGGTGCCGCCGAGGCGGGCCGCGGCACGGCCGTAGGTGTGGGAGAAGCCCGGCCGCATGATCAGGAGGGCGACACGCGGGACCCAGTAGGCGTGCCCGGCAGGGCCCGGCCGATGAGGTCGCCGGCCACGACGACGACGGTGGCGCGGACCGCGCGCCGGAACACCGGGGAGTCGTGGTGCAGTTGTCCGCGTACGGTCCGGACGGCGCTCTTCGCCTCCTCGCGGAGGGGAGGGCGTACCAGCGTGTCCCCCTCATCCGGCCCTCGACTCCCGCCGGCCCCGCCGCCGCGATCGCCGCGGGCCCGGCCTGTTCGCCGCAGGCCGACTCGGCGATGTCGCGGAGCAGGGCGCGCAGCCGGGTGGCCGCCTGTTCGGCCGCGCCGGTGAGTACGGGACCGCCCGGGGGGACCTCGATGGCGGCGAGGGCCCGGGGCGGGAGTTCCGCGGGGCGGCCGCGGCGGATCGCTTCGGCCGCCGTGTCCAGGATCTCGGCCGCCGCGCCGAGCAGTTCGTGGGCCCGGGCGCGGGCGGGGCCGTCCTGCGGGCCGCCGGTGACGGCGGGGTCGGCGAGCGCGGCGAGCACCGGGCGCATCCGCTCGACCAGGCCCCGCGCGCCGTGCAGCTGGGCCGGGCGGCGGCGCATCTGGCGGGGGCTGAGGGAGGCCGCTTCCCGGGCCTGGGCGAAGGGGCCCGGGGTGAACGGGGCGGTGGGGTCCTCGCACAGGTCACGGGCGTAGCCGGCCTCGGCGTCCAGGGCGTCGGCGAGCGCGTCGCGGTGGCGCCCCCAGCGGCGGATGGGGAAGAGCACCACCAGGGCCGCCTGCACAAGTCCGCCCGCGGTCATCAGCGCGGCCTGCCCCAGGGACTGCGTGACGGTGGCCGGCAGGGTCACGGTCACCAGCATCACGGCGGCGTTGGTCGTGCCGAGGCTGCCGGCGTTGGCTCCCAGCGACCAGGCCATGCCTCCCAGGAACGTCCACAAGGCGACCAGGAGGAGGAAGAGCGGGAGGTGGCCGCCGGTGAGGTAGCTCAGGAAGCTCGTGACACCGAGGGTCAGCGCGGAGATCACCGGCAGCACGGGGTCCGGCCGCCAGCTGCGCTGGAACACCGCGATCCCGCCCAGCAGGGCCCCGTAGGCGGCTCCCGCGGCGGCGGTCCCGCCGAACAACCACAGCGCGACGCATCCCGACAGCGCCAGCCCCGCCGTCGCGCGCAGGGTGACCAGCGGTTCGAGCCTGGCCCGCTCGACGCGCAGGCCGGCGCGGGCGGTGTCCTTCAGCGTGCTCGTCCAGCCCATGGGGCGAGAATATGGTGCAGACATGGAGATATCTCCATAAATCTCTCCCGAGCGAATGGCGTCCGGGTCGCGTCGGTGCCATACAGACGTGCCCCGCCATGATCACCAGACCGCCCCAGCACACGCCCCGCCGGGCCCCGAGGAAGCGGTCGGCGACCCAGCCGGCGGGGAGTGCGAGCAGGCCGATCGCCGCCATGTAGACGCCCTCGACCGCCACCGAGCGGTTCGCGTCGGAGCCCATGCCCCCGGATGCCTCGCGGCCGCGAAGAAGTGCACCAGGATGGCGATCGTCCCGTAGGGATTCGACCGATTCCGGGGTGAATCCTGACCTGGGAGGTCAGGCCCGGAGCCGGCTCGCCGCCAGGGCGTCCTTGACCTCGCGCACCACGCGGGCCGCGTCCCCGGGGTTGTGCACCACATCCGTGTGGTTCATGTCGATGACGAGGACCTCGCTGGCCGAGTAGTGCTGGTGCACCCAGTCGTCATAGCCGGACCACAGCGTCCGGTAGTACTCGACGAGGCTCTCGTCCTGCTCGAAATCACGGCCCCGCAGCCCGATGCGGTGCAGCACCGTCTCGAAGTCCGCCTTGAGGTAGACCATGAGGTCGGGCGCCTTGCGGTACGGCAGGCCGTCAATCTCGCGCATCATCTCGCCCAACAGGCCCTCGTACACCCGCATCTCGAGGGAGCTGATCCGGCCCAGGTCGTGATTGACCTTGGCGAAGTACCAGTCCTCATAGATGGAGCGGTCCAGGACGTTGTCGCCCTGCTTGTACGCCTCCTTGATCGCGGCGAACCGCGTCTGCAGGAAGTAGAGCTGCAGGAGGAAGGGGTAACGCTTCGCCTGGATCTCCTCGGGGCTCGCCGTGTAGAAGAGCGGGAGGATCGGATTGTCTTCCACGCTCTCGTAGAAGACTTCGCTGCCCAGCTCCTTGGCGAGCAGCTCGGCCACGCTCGTCTTGCCGATTCCGATCATGCCTCCGACGCAGATCACTGGCATACCTCACTTCTCCCTGGGGGTCTTCTGGTTCGCGGGCGCGTGGGCCGGGCGCCCCACCCCACTGAGACACGCGTCGGCGGTCGCTCGATTCCCCCATGATCTTCATGATCGTCGCGATCAGCGTCATGTGGTCCCCGTCCGGACCGGAGTCCGGGCGCGGGACGCCCTCCCCGACGGGCCGGACCAGCCGTTTCGTAGATGCCGCGGACAGCGACGAGCCACCACCCCGCGGCCGCCCTGAAGCATAAATGACGTCGCGAGGCACGCCCGCCGGGGCGTCGGCGGTAGACCCCCCAACCCATTGACTGAATTTTCAGTTAGGGCCAGGATGTGCGACGCACCACTCGCCTCTTGCCACGTCTCTTGCCACGTGCCACTTGTTCACCAGGGAGTCCCATGAACACCCCAGCCACGTCCCGACGCAGGCTGCTCCAGCTGGGCGCGGCGGCCCTGCCGCTCCAACGCCCTGCGGATGCCCGCGGAGGAGGGCCGGCACGTCCGTACCTTCATGGCCTGGCCGGCGCTTTCCTCCGTGTGGCGCGGCAACCTCGGCGGGGTCCGCCGGGACATCGCGAAGGTCGCGTACGCGATCTCGCGCTACGAGCCGGTCGTGCTGCCGGCCCGCCCCGACCAGGCCGCGGACGCCCGGTACCTGTGCGGGAGCGGCGCCTACTACGGCATCGACGTCATCGAGATAGCCAACGACGACCTGTGGATCCGGGACTTCGGCCCCACCTTCGTCGTGGGCCCCGGCGCGATCGCCGGGGTCGACACCAACTTCAACGGATGGGGGAAGACCACCGCGCCGTACGCCCAGCCCTTCGCCAACGACGCCGTGGCCGCCGAGACGCTCCTCGGCCAGTACGGTGTCCCGCGGATCCAGGCGCAGTTCGTGGGCGAGGGCGGCTCGCTGGAGACCGACGGCGAGGGAACCCTGCTGGCCACGGTGAGCTCGCTGGTCAACGGCAACCGCAATCCCGGGACGAGGTCGAGCGGGCGATGAAGACCGCGCTCGGCATCGACAAGGTGATCTGGGTCCCGGGCCTCGCGGGCCAGGACATCACCGACTGCCACATCGACTGCCTCGCCCGCTTCACCGCACCCGGCAAGGTCATCCTGGACAAGCCCGGAGCCGGCGCCGACGCCAAGTGGATCGCCGTCTACGAGGAGACAGCGCGGATCCTGCGGAGCGCCACCGACGCCCAGGGCCGGCCCCTGACCGTCACCGAACTCCCCGGTCCGGACCGCGCGGCGATCCGCGGGCGGGGCGATGAATTCCTGTCCAGCTACACCGACTACTACACGGTGAACGGCGCCGTCATCGCCCCGCAGTTCGGCGACGGCTATGCCGACGGCCTGGCGTGCGCCATCCTGCAGGCCGCCTATCCCGGCCGGACCGTCATTCAGCTCGACATCGACAACATCGCCTCCGGCGGCGGCGGAATCCACTGCGCCACCCAGTCGCAGCCGGTCGTGCCTCCGCTGGTCTAGCGCCCCGTGCGCCAGGGGGGCGGTCGCTCCGCACGGGTCACGGCTCGTGCGGAGCGGCCGGGCCGTGCTTCGGCCGGGCCATGGTTCGGCCGGGTCATGGTTCGGCCGGGTCATGGTGCAGCGGCATCGAATGGCCCGGGAAATCCTCGCGTGTTACCTGCCGGTAGGCCATGATGGCGGGCGACCATCCACACGGCGGAGGCTGAGGCAGCGGTGACCACTTTCGACGGATCGACCATCGTGCACGCGTTCCGGGACGACGCCCTGGGAGAGCACGACGCCGTCGGTCTCGCCGCGGCGATCCGGCGGGGCGAGGTCTCCCCCGCCGAGGCCGCCCGCGACGCCGTGGAGCGGGTGCGGGCGGTCGACGCACGGCTGGGTGCCGTGCAGGTACACGCCGCCGGACCGGCCGGACCGGCCGGACCGGCACGCGCCGACGCGACGGTCGGCGCCTTCGCCGGCGTTCCGACCTTCGTCAAGGACAACACCGACTACCAGGGGCTGCCCACGGGCCACGGCAGCGCCGCCTTCCGGCCGAGGGCGGCCAAGCGGGACGCGCCGTTCACCCGGCAGTTCCTGAGCAGCGGTGTCACGGTCCTGGGCAAGACCCGGCTGCCCGAGTTCGGGTTCAGCCCGACCACCGAGTACGACGGTGCGGAGCCGGTGCGCAACCCCTGGCACACGGACTACTCGGCGGGCGGCTCCTCGGGAGGCAGCGCGGCGCTGGTCGCCGCCGGCGCCGTGCCGATCGCGCACGCCAACGACGGCGGCGGCTCGATCCGGATACCCGCGGCCTGCTGCGGCCTCGTCGGCCTGAAGCCGTCCCGCGGGCGCGTCGTGGCCAGCGCCCTGGGCCGCCAACTGCCGCTCGACATCATCTCCGACGGAGTCGTGAGCCGCTCCGTGCGGGACGCCGCCGCGTTCCTCGCCGCCGCGGAAACGTACCGGCGGAGTCCCGCACTGCCGCCCCTGGGCCTGGTCGAAGGCCCCTCGGCGCGCAGGCTGCGGATCGGGTTCGTGCTGGACTCCCCCAACGGCGTGCACTCCGACGCGTCCACCCGGGCGGCGGTCAAGGAGACCGTGGAGACGCTCGGACGGCTCGGACACACCGTGGAACCGGTGGAGTTGGGCATGGATCCGAGCTTCACCGACGACTTCCTCACCTACTGGGGGATGCTGTCCTTCCTCCTCGGCTTCACGGGCCGGACCCTCGGCGCGGACTTCGACCGCCACCGCATGGACGGCCTCAGCCAGGGGCTGCGCGAGGAGTACCTGCGGAACTGGCGCAGGACCCCCGGCGTACTGCGGCGGTTGAAGCGGACGAAGGAGGCCTACGCGGCGTCCTTCCGCGGGCTGGACCTCGTGATGTCGCCGGTGCTCGCCCACACCACGCCGCCGATCGGCCACCTGAGCCCGACCGTCCCCTACGCGAAGCTGATCGAGCGGATCCTCGCGTACGTGGCGTTCACGCCGGTCGACAACGTCGTCGGCACCCCGTCGATCTCGGTGCCGGCCGCGAGCGCGACGCCGGACGGGCTGCCCGTCGGCGTCATGTTCTCCGCACGCCCCGGCGGTGAGCGCAAGCTGCTGGAGATCGCGTTCGAGCTGGAGGCGGACCGGCCCTTCCGGCGCATCCAGGACCGGTGACCGCTACCCGGCGGCCGGTGGCAGGTGTTCCACGCGGAGGGGCTCGAAGGCGATGCGGGTCAGGGCTCCGTCCCGCGCCCACCGCACCTCGATGGATCCCCGGCCGGCCGTCACCACGGTGACCGCCCCGGTCGCCGGCTCCGGATCCGGCTCGCCGGTGAGCACGGCCAGCGCCGCGTACAGGCGCGTCCCGCCGGCCCCGGCGGTCAGGCGGGGCACGCTCGCCCACCGGGTGAAGGCGGTCCCGGCCGGCGCCCGCGCCTCGTCCCGAGCCTCCCAGCCGTGCACCGGGTGGAGTTCCGAGCGCAGGGGTTCCTCGGGCCCCGTGGCCCAGCCCGTCTGCTCCACGCGGGCCTCGAGCGGGGCGCCGTACGGGGCTCCGGACACCCGGTGCACGCGCAGTTCGTGCGGTCCGCGGACGAAGGTGACGCTCTCCACACGCAGGCCGGGGACCGTGGGCGCGCCGCCCGGGAAGACCGGCCGGTGCCAGGACGCGGCCCAGCCCCAGCCGTCCCCCTGGCCGGTGCCCAGCGGGTGGATGCGCCGCCGGACGCTGCGGACGCCGGCCACGACCACGGCGAGGTGGTTGTCCGGGGTGTTGGCGCTCGCGGTAGGGCCGCTGCGGGTGGAGTAGGCCTGCCGGGAATAGAGCGGGTCCTCGTCGCGGGCCGCTTCCGGCTGGTCGGGCCCGACGTGGTCGCTGCCGTGGTTGTGCAGTCGTACGATCCCGTCGGCGCGGGTGGTCTGGATCAGCAGCCCCGGGGCGGGCAGGGCCAGTACCCGGTCCGGCCCCTCACTGGGCGCGCGCTCCTCCGTCGCCGTCCACAGGGGGTGCGCGGGCGGGGCGAGCAGGCAGACGAAGGCCTTGGAGGCCCAGTACGGCGAGGCCGGCCCGGAATACCTCTGCAGGGTCGCCCCGTGCGGGCCGTGCCAGCCGAGGCTGAGCAGGCCGTCCGCGCCGACGGCGCCCCGGTCGAGGAAGTAGCGCAGCGACCCGCTGATTAGGCGGCGCGAGGTGCCGGGGGTGAGCGGGGTGTGGCCGGTGACGGCGCCGAGGCCGACGGCCGACGCGGCGGCGAACCGGTAGGTGAGGGAGCGCCCGAAGTGGATCGGCGCCCCGTCCGCCCCGAAGAGGAGGGAGAAGCCGTCCAGGTGGGCCCGCAGGCGGTCACCGTACGGGGCCTTGCCGTCCGGCGAGGCGTCGGGACGGGTGTCCGGGCGCAGGTCGAAGGGTGCGTCGAGGGGTGCCCCGAGCTGGGCGTCGAGGTGGGCGTCCAGGTGGGCGTCCAGGTGGACGTCGAGCGCCGGATACAGGTGCAGCGCCCAGCCGTTGTAGTGGTCGAAGGCCCGGCCGTCGCCGTCGGCGTACCAGCCCTGGCCTCCGTACCAGCCCTCCAGGAGGTCCAGGGCCCGGCTGCGCGCCCGGGCCGTCTCGGCGTCGCCGCGGCCCACGGACTCCAGGAATCCGGCCACGGTGTACGGGAACAGGTACCAGTTGTTGGGGCTGGGCAGATGCCGCAGGGCTCCCCGCAGCCACTCCTCGGTCCGGTCCCGCACCGCGCCGTCCAGAAGGTCCCACAGCCACGGCCGGGTCAGCCGGAGCCCGAGGGCCACCGACGCCGACTCGACCATCGGCTGGCCCCCCGCGTGGACGTCGCGGATGACCGGCCAGGACTCCGCGTCGTCGCGGCCCGGCGTCCGGGTTCCCGCCGCCAGGCCGTCCGCGTACCGCTCCAGCCAGCCGTACGGGTCCGCTCCCTCGGCCCCGGCGACCCGGAAGGCCGCGGCGAGGAAGGTGCGGGCATAGCCTTCGAGCCCGTCGGAGCGCACCCCGGACGCGGAGGGCGCTCCCGGCAGGTCGAGCAGGGCCCCGCGCGGCGTGGCCCACCGCCAGGCCGCACGCAGCAGCCCGTCCGCCACCGCCTCCCAGTGGGCGCGGCCGTAGCCGGTGTACGGGCTCGACTCGCGGTCTTCGCGGGGCAGTCCGGGAAGGGTCATGCGGGGATCTTGATCGAACGGCCACATGGGGTCAAGGGAGCGGATCGCAACGGGCAGCGGGCAGCGGGCAGCGGGCGACGGGCGACGGGCGACGGCGAGCGGACGGGAGCTCAGGCCGAGGCGTTCCAGGCCGTCGTCAGCCCGTCCAGCCACGCGGGCGGCAGCTCCGCCGCGTCCCACTCCTCCCGCAGCGCCTGCGGCTCGGCGGCGAGCCGTTCGAGTACGGCGATGCTCGTGGCGGAGTGGACGAGCGAGAAGCGGCCGTGCACCGTGATGGCACTGCCCGCTCCGAACCTCGCGAACAGCCGCCCCAGCCGGGTCCGGTGGGCATCGGTGAACTCCGTCAGCCGCCCGGCGTAGCGGGCCCGCTGCCTCGGGCTCATCGTGGCGAGGACGGCGGTGAGCACCTCCTCGGTCGCCTCCGGATCCAGTTCGGAGACCTCGGCAAAGGACAGGTACAGGGGCGTCAGCGCCACCTGCGTCCGCTCCACCTCCATGCGCCTGGCCCGCGGGCGCTGTCCGGCCGCGTCCTGTTCCCCGTCCGGGCTCACCACCCGTAGCAGGGTCCGTTCGGTGACGTCGCCCAGCTCGGTCAGGAGGTCCCCGGCTCCGTCGAGCCATCCCGACTCGTACGGCTCGCCCTTGTCCCCCGGCGCGCTCCGGTCCCGGCCGCTCAGTTCCTCGTACGCGAGCGCCAGCGCGCCCGCTTCCAGCAGGCCGATCAGTTCGCTCGCGTCACCGGAAGGGACCCCTGCTCGTGCGAGGAGTCGCAGGAGCGTCGTCCTCGCGTTGTCGACACTGACCTCGTCCGGCCACTGCCGTCCCTCGTCGGCCCCGCTCATCAGTTCGTCTCCGTTCTCGGCCACCGCACCGCCCAGCGCTTCATTGTGACCGAGCGCCGCCGGGGAAGCCGGACCCGGGGTCCCCCGGTTCATCCCCGCGGCTTCGGGAACTGGCTTCCTGAGCTGGGACTCTATGCGGCGGCGTGCTGTTGTCGAGCACTTTCCCCGCATCCGGCAATCTACCCATAACCCGCCCGGGACCGCGGCGACGCCTTCACGCGCCGGCCGTACGGGAGCCCTTCACCCAGGAGACTCCTTACGCCTCCCGTACGTACGCCCCCGCGCGCGCGGCCGCCGCCGCCGCGGCCGCCGAGCGGTCGGCGTGGGCCTCGTCGAGCGGGAGGGCCGTGGTCAAGAACCGGTAGTAGAGGGGGGCGGACACCGCGCGGACCACCTCGAGCGGGTCGGTGCCCTCGGGCAGCTCTCCGCGGGCCACGGCCTCCCGGACGCACGGCGCCCACTCCTCGACGCGCACGGCGTAGAAGCCGTGCAGCGATTCGGCCGCCTTCGGGTCGTACGCGGCGGCCGCGATCACCGCCTTGAACAGGGCTCCTTGCCGGGGGTCGGCCAGGGTGCGGCACACCAGCCGGGCGTTGGCCGTCAGGTCCCCGAGCAGCGAACCCGTCCGCGCCCGCGGAACGGACTGCCGCGCCATGTCCTCGAGCAGGTCGGCCATGAGGCCGGCGACGGTGCCCCAGCGGCGGTAGACGGTGGTCTTGCCGACGTCCGCGCGGCGCGCGACGTCGGCGAGGTCCAGGTGCGCGAAACCCCGCTCGGCCAGCACGTCCTCGGCGGCCTGGAGCACGGCTTCCCGCACGCGCGCCGTACGGCCCCCGGGCCGCGCACTCCCTGGTCCGGATCCTGGTCCGGCTCCTGGTCCGGCCGGTCCGTTCACCCTGTCCGATCCGGCTTCGGCGAACTCCATAACGGGACTCCAGTTCCATTAATTGTCAGGACTTGATACGCTCGGGCCATCTTAACGGAACCGCAGACCCATTAGATGGATTCGCGGGCGATGAGAGGATGCGTCATGGAGTACAGGCGGCTGGGTGCGTCCGGGCTTCTGGTTCCGGAACTGAGCCTTGGAGCGGGCACCTTCGGCGGGCAGGGCCCGCTCTTCGGCGCCTGGGGCGACACCGGCGTGCAGCAGGCGCGCCGCCTCGTGGACATCTGCGTCGACGCCGGGGTCACGATGTTCGACACCGCCGACGTCTACTCCGCCGGCGCCTCGGAGGAGGTCCTGGGCGCCGCCCTGAAGGGGCGCCGGGACCAAGTGCTCATCTCCACCAAGGCCGGCCTGCCCACGGGCGACGGCCCCGGCGGGGCGGGTACCTCCCGGGCCCGCCTGATCACCTCCGTCGACGACGCGCTGCGCCGCCTGGACACCGACCACATCGATCTCTTCCAGCTGCACGCCTTCGACGCCGGCACACCGGTCGAGGAGGTGCTGTCCGCCCTGGACGATCTGGTCCGGGCGGGGAAGATCCGTTACACCGGCATCTCCAACTTCTCCGGCTGGCAGGCGATGAAGTCACTCGCCGCGGCCGACCGGCACGGCCGCCCGCGCTACGTCGCCCATCAGGTCCACTACTCCCTCGTCGGCCGCGACTACGAATGGGAGCTCCTGCCCCTGGCGCTCGACCAGGGCCTGGGCGCGATCGTCTGGAGCCCGCTCGGCTGGGGCCGGCTCACGGGCAAGATCCGCCGCGGCGTGCCGCTGCCCGCCGGCAGCAGGCTGCACGAGACGGCCGACTACGGCCCGCCGGTCGAGGACGAGTACCTCTACCGCGTGATCGACGCCTTGGAGGAGGTCTCCGGGGAGACGGGCAGGGCGGTGCCCCAGATCGCCCTGCGGTGGCTGCTCCAGCGGCCGACCGTATCCTCCGTCATCATCGGCGCCCGCAACGAGGAGCAACTGCGCCAGAACCTCGGCGCCGTGGGCTGGACGCTCACCCCGGAGCAGATGGCGAAGCTCGACGCGGCGAGCAGCCGGACGGCCCCCTATCCCTACTTCCCGTACCACCGGCAGGAGGGCTTCGCCCGCCTCAATCCTCCGGCGGTCTGACGGGTGGCCTGCGCGACCATGCCCTCGGCGTGGTCGGGGAGGGTGCCGAGAACCTTCGCGGCCGGACGCGGCGAACGCGTCGACCCGTGACGGCTGCTCAAGGCGAGCCGTTCTCCCGCACCAGGAACGCCGCGACCGCGGCCCTGGTGAGCGTCCGGTAGCGGCGCTCCGCCGTCCGGGCCGTGAAGTGGCCCGCGAGTTCCAGGGTGATCGAGCCGTGGGCGGCGGCCCAGATGACGTCGGTGACCTCCTCGACGTCCACGTCCGGCCGGAAGGCGCCGGTCTCCGCGCAGGCGCGTACGGCTTCGCGGAGGACCTCCAGGCTGGCGGCGGCGACCGCGCGGGCCTCGGGGGTGGGGGTGAAACCGGGGATGAGGCCGGCGAACATCACCTGGTAGAGATTGCGTTCGGTCAGGGCGTTCTCGCGGTAGGCCCGGCCCAGGTCGGCGAGGTGGGCGGGCGGGTCGGCGGACGGCGGGACGGCCTCCAGGCTGCGGCGCAGTCGGTCGAAGCCTTCCTGGTACAGGGCTTCGGCGATGCCGCCCTTCGCGCCGAAGTGGCGGTAGAGGACCGTGGTCGAACAGCCGGCCGCGGTGGCGATGCGGCGCATGGTCAGGGCTGCCGGGCCTTCTGCGGCGAGGAGCTGGGCGGCCAGGTCGAGGAGGGCCGCGCGCAGCGCCTCCTGGCCTTGGAGCTGGGCGCGGGCGAAGAGTCCGCCGCTCATGCCTGCTGCCGGTCGCCGAGGGGGCGGTCGAGGATCCCGGCGAACGCCACCGGGTCGAGCAGCCCCTTGTGTTCGGCCCGGGCGGCGGCGGAGGAGGGCACGCAGGGGTCGCCCCGGCACCAGCCGGGCGGTGTGCGGACCCAGCCGGGCGGTGTGCGGACCCAGCCGAGGGCCCGTTCGGCATCTTCCGCGGTCAGGAGGACCCGGCCCGCCGGGCCCTCGTGCGCGGCCACGACGGTTTCCCTGCCGTCGCACGGGACCGTGACGTGCGTACCGTTCATGACAACCCCCTGCCGCGCTCCCGTACGAAAACTGTGTCGTACATAAATAACAGCGTTATCCACCGCCCGGCAAGGGCATCGGTACGCTGGCGGCATGCGTACGCGCCCCACCTTGAGCTGGACCCCGACCGCGGACCTGCCGCCCGGCAGCACGGACCCGGGGCCGGTCGCCGACGCGCTGCGGGCCGGCGGGGTGCTGGTGCTCAGCGGGGCCGGGATGTCCACGGAGTCGGGCATCCCCGACTACCGCGGCGAGCGGGGCAGCCTGCGCCGGCACACGCCCATGACCTACCAGGAGTTCACCGGCGGCGAACCGGCCCGGCGGCGCTACTGGGCGCGCAGCCACCTCGGCTGGCGCACGTTCGGGCGCGCCGCGCCCAATGCCGGGCACCGGGCCGTCGCGGCGTTCGGACGGTACGGGATGCTCGCGGGCGTGATCACCCAGAACGTCGACGGCCTGCACCAGGCCGCGGGCAGCGAGGGGGTGGTGGAGCTCCACGGAAGCCTGAACCGGGTCGTCTGCCTCTCCTGCGGGGCCCTCAGCCCCCGCCGGGAACTCGCGCGGCGGCTGGAGGAGGCGAACGCGGGCTTCGCGCCGACGCCCGCCGCGCTGAACCCGGACGGGGACGCCGACCTCACCGACGACCAGGTCGTGGACTTCCGCCCGATGCCCTGCGCGATGTGCGGCGGCATCCTCAAACCGGATGTGGTGTTCTTCGGCGAGAACGTCCCGCCGGAGCGCGTCGGACACTGCCGGGAACTGGTCGACGCGGCGACCTCGCTGCTGGTCCTGGGCTCCTCGCTGACGGTGATGTCCGGGCTCCGGTTCGTCCGCCAGGCGGCCCGGGCGGGGAAGCCCGTACTGATCGTCAACCGGGACCCGACCCGTGGCGACCGCGACGCCGCCACCCGCGTCGCGCTCCCCCTGGGAACGACCCTCACCACCCTGGCCGACGGGCTGGGCGTCCCCCTCGACGAGCCGGCCGCGCACCACTGGGGGTGACCATTCGCCCACATGTGCCCGTGGAGGCGGGGGCGCGCCCCCGCCTAGAGTTACGCGCTGTCCGCTATGAGGGAGGCTGGCGAAGACGGTGTCGGCGGTCGCCGTGGACTCCAACGGCGACGGCCGCATCTCGCCGGAAGAACACCACCGGCTCGTCGAGACCTGGAACGGGCAGCCCGTGGATATGACGGGGGTCTTCGAACTGCTCGACCTGAACGGCGACGGACACCTCAGCCGCGAGGAATTCGCCCTGCTGTGGCGGCAGTTCTGGATGAGCGACGACCCGGCGGAACCGGGCAACTGGCTCTGCGGCCGGTTCCCCCACCAGGGCGCCTCCTAGGGCCTGCCGCCAGGCCGAAGAAGACGGGCCGCCCGGCCGCCCGGCCGCCCGGTCCGGCGCGTCAGGCCAGCGGGCCGAGCACCTCCTGCGATTCGATGAGCCCCTGATCGCTCGGGGGCTTCCCGTCGCCGAAGACGCGTACCGCCTGGCGCGCACGGAACTCCGCGTGCGCCTCGGCGGGCTTCGCGTAGCCGTATCGGGTACGGGCCTGCTCGGGGGTGAGGATCTCCTTGGTGCGAGGGGGGACGCCCAGTTTGACGGGCGCGACCACCTGGACCGTGGAGGGGGAGAGCATCCCCAGCAGGAACAGCTCGATCCGGGGGCTGAGGTGGGCGAGCGCGAAGGACGTCCGCATGACCGGGACCACGAGCACGTCCAGGACGCGCGACTGCCGGATCTGCGCCATCTCCCGCATCCAGCGGGGCATGGTGGCGATGGTGGCGATCCGGTGCGTCCTCGCCACGACCGTCCGCGCCGGCTTCATCCACCACCGGGTCGGCGGCAGGACGAGGTCGGTGTTCAGGAGGTGGTTCATGGCCTGCCGGGCGATCGGGCTGGCCTCCAGCCGCGGGCGCATGCTCTCGAAGTACGCCCGGATTCCCGCGCGGTCGCGGGGGACGTCGTCGGGCGAGCAGGTCTGGAACTCCGCGGCGAGGGCGCAGGACTCCCAGTACTCCTTCTCCTCCTCGGCGGTGAGCTTGCCGGGCCCGTACTTCTCGTAGGCGTAGAGGATCGAGTGCCAGCCGGTGAGCTGTATCCACAGTTGCGAGGCGGGGTCGTTGGCGTCGTAGGTGCCCTCGCCGTAGGGCAGGTGGCCGATGGCCTTCGAGTGGACCTTGACCAGGACGTCCGCCGCCTTGCACACCTGGTCCGAGCCGGCGAAGGCCACCATGGCGAAGTAGCGCAGGGTGCGGTCGTAGCGGGTGCGCGTGCGGTCGTAGATGCCCTGGGTGCCGTGGACCGCCGCCACCAGGGGCGGGTCGAGCTCCTCCACGACCACGGAGCGCTGGAAGCCCACCGTGGGCGCCGTCGGGTAGCTCCACACCTTCCAGACCACCGATCCGGGACCGAAGAACCCGTAGTCCGCGTGCGGTTCGACCTCTTTGCCGTGCAGTCGGGCCATCGGGCCGCTCCTCGTGTTCCTGGCAGCGGGTGCGAACCGCTCCCCCAATAAGACAGGACTGTCTTAAATTAAGACACGACTGTCGTAAGATGCCAAGGTGTCGACACCGACCTCTTCCAGCGACAGGCCGCGCAGGCGGCGTCCCTACGCTCCGCGCGTCCCCCTCGCCGAACGCCGCGAGCAACTGCTCGACGCGGCCCTCGCCGTGATCGTGAGCGACGGCTACGGCCGGGTATCGATCGACGCGATCGCCAAGCGCGCGCAGGTCGCCCGCTCGGTGGTCTACGGGGCCTTCGAGGACCTGGACGACCTGCTGCTCACCCTCCTCGACCGGCAGCAGGAGCTCGCCTTCACCCGCCTGCTCGCGAGCGTTCCCGACGCCCGCCGCACCCGCGACCCGGTCGACTTCGCCTGTGAGGCGGTGCACCGGATGGCCGCCATGCTGCGGGAGGACCCGGACACCTGGCGCCTGATCCTGCTGACCGCCGCGACCACTCCCCCGGCCGTCCGCGCGCGCGTCGAAGCGGACCGCGAGCGGTTCCGGCGCCGGGTAGCCTCGTGGATCGAGTCCGCGCCGGACACCGAAGGGCCGGCGCCGGACCCCGAGATCCTCGCGCACGCGCTGGTCGCCTCCGCGGAGCACTTCGCGCGCCTCGCACTCACCTCCGCCGACGCGTTCGACGCCGCCCGGCTCGCCGGACAGCTGCGGCTGCTGCTCGGCGGCATCTGGTCCTGAGACCCGCCGCCGGACTCCGTTCCGCCGCGTCGGGGCTCTGCGCGCCGGCCCCCTCGGGTGACGCCGCCGAGCCGTACCTGCTCGTGGTGCGGGCCGTACAGGGCGTCGGCGACGCGCTCATGATGCCGGCGGCCACCTGGTGCAGGGACCCCGGCTGATCGTGCTGGTGCACGGCACGGTCTACCCGCGCCGGGCCCTGGGCCTCTCGCTCCTCGCCGCGCGGTCGCTTCAGCGCAGCCAGACCGCGGCGTCCGGGGGCAGGGTTCCGTTCTCCGTGGGGGCACTGGCGATCAGGACCTCGGTGTATTCCGGCAGCGGAAGCGGCGCCCCCGAGAGGTTCACCAGGCAGCGTACGGAGGACCCCGCCGCGGTGCGGGCGAAGGCGAGCACGCCCGCCCGGGCGGGCAGCCAGGCGAACTCCCCTTCGCGCAGGGCCGTCCGGGCGGACCGCAGGGCCAGCGCCCGGCGGTAGAAGCCGAGCATCGAGTCCGGGTCCGCGCTCTGCTCGCGCACGCTCAGGGTGTCCCACGCGGCCGGCCGGGGCAGCCAGGACCTCGCGTCCGGCCCCTCGTCGCCCCACGGGAGGGGGACCCGGCAGCCGTCCCGGCCGAGGTCCTCTCCGCCGGTCTGGAAGAACGTCGGGTCCTGGCGGAGCTCCGGCGCGATGTCCTCGACCTCGTCGAGGCCCAGCTCGTCGCCCTGGTAGACGTACACGCAGCCGGGCAAGGCCATCGTCAGCAGGGCCGCGGCCCTGGCCCGGCGGCGTCCGAGGACCGGATCGGCGGGGACGCCGTGGACTCGGCGCCCGTCGAGTGCGTACGAGGTGTCGGTGCGTCCGTAGCGGGTGACGTGGCGGGTGGTGTCGTGGTTGGACAGGACCCAGGTGGCGGTGGCGCCGACCGGAGCGTGCTCGGCGAGGGTGGAGCCGATGACCGTGCGCAGGGCCGCGGCGTCCCAGGGGCTCTGGAGGAAGGGGAAGTTGAAGGCCGTGTGCAGTTCGTCCGGGCGCAGGTACCGGGCGAAGCGTTCGGGGTCGGAGGTCCACACCTCGCCCACGAAGACCGGTTCGTGGTCGTAGCCGTCGAGGACCTGGTGCCAGGCGCGGTAGATGTCGTGGACGCCGTCCTGGTCGGCCCAGGGAGTGGGCCCGCTCTCGTGGTCGGGCAGCGCCGGGTCCTTGACGAGGTTGTCGGCGACGTCGATGCGGAAGCCGTCGACGCCCCGGTCGAGCCAGAAGCGCAGGATCGCTTCGAACTCCGCGTTGACCTCGGGGTTCTCCCAGTTGAAGTCGGGCTGTTCGGGGGCGAACCGGTGCAGGTACCACTCGCCGGGCGCGCCGTCGGCCTCGGTCACCCGCCGCCAGCCGGGGCCTCCGAAGACGGACTGCCAGTTGTTGGGCGGCAGTTCGCCCTGCTCGCCGCGACCGGGGCGGAACCAGAAGCGCGCCCGCTCGGGCGATCCGGGGCCGGCCGCGACGGCCGCGCGGAACCAGGGGTGCTGGTCCGAGCAGTGGTTGGGGACGATGTCGACGATCACCCGGATGCCCGCTTCGTGCGCCTCCGACAGCAGCGCCTCGGCCTCGGCCAGGGTGCCGAACACCGGGTCGATGTCCCGGTAGTCGGCGATGTCGTAGCCGCCGTCGGCCATCGGGGACGGGTACCAGGGGCTGATCCACACCGCGTCCACGCCGAGTTGGTGCAGGTACGGGAGCCGCGCACGGATTCCGGCGAGGTCGCCGATCCCGTCGCCGTCGCCGTTGCCGTCCGCGAAACTGCGCGGATAGATCTGGTAGATCGCGGCACCGCGCCACCAGGGGAAGGTGCCTCGGCTCGGGATTCCGTCGCCGCGGGGAAGTCCTCGGGGGTCGCCATGCGGCGAATCTAGGGAGGGCTCTTCACCGGCGTCAACGGTTCGCCTGAATCTTTTGATCGAATCGATCGATATGATCGGAAACGTACGGGGATCCGCTCACGCCGCGCCGTGAGTCCGGGGCGGTCCGGTGCGGGGCGGTGCGGTCCGGGCGGGTCCGGGGCGGTCCGGTGCCGTGCGGGAGCGGAAGGTACGGCGGTAGGTGTCCGGCGGAACGCCCACGGTGCGGGCGAAGTGGCGGCGCAGGGTGGTGGCGGTGCCCATGCCGGTGGCCGTCGCGATCGTGTCGACGGTGTCGTCGGTGGTTTCCAGCAACTCCTGTGCGTGGCGGATGCGCTGGGTGAGCAGCCACTGCAACGGGGTGGTTCCGGTCAGCGACTTGAAGTGGCGGCCCAGGTGGCGCGAGCTCATCCGGGCCCGACGGGCCAGGTCTTCCACCGTGAGCGGTTCGTCGAGGCGTGCGAGCACCCAGGGGAAGAGGTCCCCGAGCGGATGGTTGCCGGGGGTGGGCACGGGGGTGGTGACGAACTGGGACTGGCCGCCGTCGCGGTGCGGGGGGACGACCAGCCGGCGGGCGATCTTGTTGGCGACGGCGGAGCCGTGGTCGAGGCGCACCAGGTGCAGGCACAGGTCCATGGCGGCGGCCTTGCCCGCGGAGGTCAGCACGCTGCCGTTGTCCACGTAGAGGACGTCGGGGTCCACGGTGACGAGGGGATGGCGCCTGGCCAGTTCCTCGGTGTGCGCCCAGTGCGTGGTCGCGCGCTTGCCGTCCAGCAGGCCGGCGGCGGCCAGCACGAAGGCGCCCGTACACAGGGAGGCCACGCGCGCGCCGGCCCGGTGGGCCGCGCGTACCGCGTCGATGAGCTCGGCCGGCGGGTCCCGGTCGACGTCGGCCCAGCCGGGGACGATCACCGTGTCCGCTCGAGCGAGGTGGTCGAGGCCGTGGTCGGGTTCCAGTCGGAAGCGGTCGATCCGTACGGCGTCCGGTCCGCAGAGCGAGAAGCCGTACCAGGGGTCCACGAGGTGGGTCAGGTCGGATCCGAAGACCTCGCAGGCCAGGGACAACTCGAAGTGCAGCATGCCGTCGGTGACGGCCAGGGCGACATGGGGCATGTCCGGAAGTGTACGGGTCATGTCGTTCCGGACAGTGGTGTGCGGATGATGTCCGCGACAGGATGCTCATGACAGAGCGCGGCGGGCCCCGGAGGTCCGCGGCGGTTCATCCGGGTACGGGCGATCGACGGGGAGCGGGACCATGGGATCAGGTCAGACGGTGGCTGTGTTCGGCGCGTACGGGCACACCGGCCGGTTCGTGGTGGCGGAGCTGGTGGAGCGCGGGTTCGTGCCGGTGCTGTCGGGCCGCGACGGCGAGAAGCTGAAGGCGCTGGCCCACGAGACCGGTCTGGAGGCCCGGCCGGCCACGGTGGGCGACCCCGGGGCGCTGGACCGCGCGCTGGCCGGCACGGCCGCCGTCATCAACGCCGCCGGGCCCTTCGCCTCGACGACGGGCCCCGTGATCGAGGCGGCCCTGCGGGCCGGGATCCCCTACCTGGACGTGGCCGCCGAGCTGGAGGCCAACATCGACACCTTCGCCCACTTCGCCGACCGGGCACGGGACGCCGGGGCGGTGATCGTCCCGGCGATGGCCTTCTTCGGCGGCCTGGGCGACCTGCTGGCCACCGCGGCGATGGGCGACTGGACCGAGGCCGACGAGGCGCACATCGCGTACGCCCTGAGCAGCTGGCACCCCACCGCGGGGACGCGGCTCTCGGGGGCGGTCTCGCGGGAGCGGCGCGGTGAGCGGCGCATGCGGTACGCGGGCGGGCAGTGGGAGTACCGTACCGACGCCGCGCCCACCGTCGAGTGGCGGTTCCCCGAGCCGATGGGTGCCCGGCAGGTGATCGGGGAGTTCACGATGGCCGACGTGGTGACCGTACCCAGCCACCTGTCGATCCCGGACGTGACCACCTACATGACGGTCGAGGCGGTCCGTGACATCGCGGCCCCCGACACCCCGGCTCCGACCGCGGCCGACGAGGGCGGACGGTCCGATCAGACCTTCCTCGTCGACGCGGTCGTCCGCTCGGGCGGCGCCGAACGCCGCGCCGTGGCCCACGGGCAGGACATCTACGCCGTCACCGCCCCCCTCGTCGTGGAGGCCCTGGAGCGCGTCCTGACCGGCCGCACCCGCACGGTCGGCGTCGCCTCCGCGGGCGAGCTCTTCGACGCACCGGACTTCCTGCGCGCCCTGTCCCCGCACATCACCCTGGAGCTGCTGCCGTAGTGCTCGCCTTCCCACTTCCGGCCTCGGCGCGCATATGACGACTTGCGAACGGCCGCGTGCGGGAGCCGGCCGGGGTACGCGGGGCGGCGGTGCGCGGGGCCGCCGAGGCCGCGGCGCGGCGTGCCGCGTTTCCCGCCGGCCACCTCGACCGCTACCCGTACGAGCTGTCCGGGGGCCTCGCGCAACGCGCCCCCACCGCGCTCGCGCTGATCGGGGGCGCGCCCCTGCTCCTGGCCGACGAGCCGACCACCGGGCTCGACCGCGACCTCGTCGACCGGACGGTCGACGAGCTGGCGCGGCACCTCGGAGCCGACCGGGCCATGCTCCTGATCACCCACGACCTGGCGGCGCGGGCCTCCTGGCCGTGAGCCACGACCGGATCCTCCTCGACCGCTGGTGCGACCGCACCGTCGACTTCGGGGAGGTCTGCCCGCCCCCGCGATGACGGCTGCCGCAGGGCACCAGGGGCGGAACGTGCCTACGCTGGAAGGGACCGCCGCAAAGGCGGCCGACGCCGGGGAGCGCACGCCACGGGCCGTGGCCGTCGCGGCAGCCGACGTCGCTGATACGGAGGTCGCGGATACGGACGTCGCGGATACGGACGGCGCGGGTGCGGCCGTCGCTGCAGCGGGCGTCCGCTCGGCTCGGCTCCTCCGGGTGAGGTGAGGCCATGACGACGAAACACGCAGTCGCGCTCCGCTCCAGGCGTCGGATGCCCGTGGTGGCCGTGGTCTGCGCCGTCGCCGCCGCGTGTCTGGTCGCCGCCGGCCCGCAGGACGGTTCCTGCCGGACCGCTCCGCCGGACAGCTTCTGGCACGCTCCCGTGGACACGCTTCCCGTCCACCCGGACTCCGCCCGGTACGTCTCCTCGATCGGGGCCGCCGAGCCCCTGCACCCGGACTTCGGGGCGGGGCTCGTCGAGGGCCAGCCCTTCGGCATTCCCATCACCGTCTCGGACACGACGGTGCCGGAATCGACGGTCACGCTGGACATCGCCGAGGAGAGCGACGCGTCCGGGTACCGGATCCCGCCGGACGCCGCGATCGAGAACGGTCCGGCGAGCACCGGGGACCGCCACGTCGTCGTCTGGGACCGCGCCCTGTGCAAGTCCTACGAACTCTGGAACGCGACCCAACGGGGCGACAACGCCTGGCACGCCGGCTCGGGAGCGGTCTTCGACCTGCGGAGCCACGCGCTGCGGCCCGCCGACTGGACGTCGGCAGATGCCGCCGGCCTCGCCATCCTGCCCGGGCTGGTGCGCTACGAGGAGGCCGCGGGCGGGCTGGTCGACCACGCGATCCGGATGACCGTCCCCCGCACGGACCAGAGTTACGTCTGGCCGGCACGGCATCAGGCGGGTTCCGCCGCGGACCCGTCGCTGCCGCCCATGGGGCTGCGGCTGCGGCTCAAGAGCTCGGTGGACACCTCGGCCCTGGGCCCCCAGGCCCTGGCCGTCGCCGAGGCCCTCAAGAAGTACGGGGCCATCGTCGCCGACAACGGGTCGGCCTGGTACCTCACCGGCGAGGAGAACCCCGGCTGGGACAACGCCCAGCTCAACGCGCTGAAGGGGTTCAAGGGTTCGGACTTCGAGGCGGTCGACGCGTCCGGACTCCAGCAGTCCCCGGACTCCGGAGCCGTGGCACCCCGCTGAGAGGAACGCCCCTCATGCCCGCAGAAGCATCCGCGGCGGCACGGAAGGGCGCCTTCATCGCGGTCGCCGTCGCCCTGTTCTGCGTCCAGCTCGACTTCTTCGCGCTCAACCTGGCCATCCCCGGTATCGCGGCGGAACTCGGCGTCACCGTGTCGGCCGCGCAGTGGACCTTGTCCGCTTACATGCTCGCCATCGGCTGCTTCTTCATCATCGGCGGCCGGGTGGGCGACGTCTTCGGCCGGCGGGCGGCGCTACTGGCCGGAACCGCCCTGTTCACCGCCGGAACCGTGGGGTGCGCGCTGGCTCCCGGCCTCGGGACTCTGGTCGCGGCTCGGATCGCCCAGGGCGTGGGCGCGGCGTTCGTCTTCCCGGTGGCCGTGTCGGTCATCACCAACACCTTTCCCGAGGAGTCCCGCGGCAGGGCCTTGGGCGCCGTGTTCGGCGTCGCCAACATCGGGACCGCGATCGGGCCCTTCGTGGGCGGCGGGTTCACCGAAGGACCCGGCTGGCGCTGGATCTTCTGGGTGATGGCGCCGCTGAGCCTGCTCTCGCTCGTCACCGCTCTCGTGTACGTCCCGGATTCCCGCGACGCGTCGGCGCCGCGCGAGCTCGATGTGCTCGGCTGCGCCCTGATCGTCGGCGCCCTGGCCGCCGTCACCCTGACCGTGGAGCGGGCGGACGCCTGGGGGTGGAGCAGTGCCCGCGCCCTCACCGGCTTCGCGGTGGCGGTGGTGAGCGGCGGGCTGTTCCTGGTGCGCGAGCGGCTGGCCCGGCACCCGCTGATCGATCTGGGGCTGTTCCGCGACATCCCGTACGTCCTGGTCACCGCGATGGGCACGGTCACGAACATGGCCTACGGGGTCACCGTCTTCCTCGCCACCCTCTACCTCCAGGGCGTACGGGGGCTCTCACCGCTCATGGCCGGCACGGTCTTCCTCGCTCCGGCCCTGCTGGTGGCGCTCAGCGGTCCGCTGGGAGCGCGGCTGGGCCGGCGCCTGCGGCCGACGACGGTGATGGCCCTGGCCGGGATCGGCGCGGGCACGGGGATGTACGCGCTGACCCAGGTCACCGCCTGGTGGCTGTACGTACCGGTGTTCGCGTGGTGCGGCCTGGGCCTGGGGCTGGGCTGGACCTACGCGAGCGTGGCGACCCAGCAGCTCGTCCCTCCGGCCCGGGCCGGGGAGGCATCGGGGGTCCTGCTGACGTTCCTCGTCACGGGCGGTGCGATCGCGCTGGCCGGGGCGGCCGCGGGGATCTCCTCGATGACACCGCAGCGGTCGCCGGAGGAGGCCTACGACGTGATCCTGCGGCTGGGCGGTGCGGCCGTGCTCGCCACGGCAATCTTCGTCCTGGCCGTGCGCCATCGGCTCGCGTCGCGGGCCGGGCACCGCTGACGCCGCCGACACCGCGGGGGCGGTGGACGTCGCCGTCCTGCCGCCCCCGCGCGCCGGCCGGAGCCGGACGGTCCTACTTGGCGCCGAGGTGGCCGCCCTTGAGCCACTCCGCCTCGCCTTCCTTGGCGCAGGAGGAGGTGTAGACCGGGCCGAACGGCGCCGGGACGGCGGCAGCGGAGGAGCAGTTCGACGAGAAGGCCTTGTGGCCGCCCGAGAAGTAGTCGATGTCGACACCGTCGTTGGCCAGGGCCGCGCCGGCGCCGCCGAGCAGGATGCCGGCGGCGAGGACGGAAGCGGTGACGGCGGAGCGAATACGCATTGGTTCCCCTAAGGACTCAAGGATCTGGTGACGCTCCCATGGACGGACGCGTCAGCCGATTCAACGCCCGGCGGGGCCGACAGGAACGACCGTTCACTCGAACGCCACTGGCGTAACGTTTCGACACGTCACATGCACCGTCGCGCGGCCCCGTTCGGGGCTGGGCGGGCACCCTTCCTCCGGTCCCGGAACCATGATCGATTGTCAGTGGCGGGTGAGACGGTAGGAGCATCCAGTCGGAAACGAGGGGGAGCTTCCATGTCCGGAAACCAGAACTACATCAACCACGTCGCTCTTGTGTTGGACGCCAGTTCGTCCATGTCTCACCTGAGCCGCAAGGTCGTCGATGTGGCCGACCAGCAGATCGCGTACCTGGCCCGCCGGTCGGGCGAGCTGGACCAGGAGACCCGCGTCACGGTGTACGTCTTCGCGGACAAGGTGGAGTGCGTCGTCTACGACAAGGACGTGCTGCGGATGCCGTCGCTGAAGCAGCTGTACCGGACCGGTGGCATGACCGCGCTGCTGGCGGCCTCGCTCAAGTCGCAGCGCGAGCTGGCGCAGACCGCTCAACTGTACGGCGACCACAGCTTCCTGACGTTCGTGCTGACCGACGGCCAGTAGAACGCCAGCCACCGCTCCCCCGACGCCCCCACCAGGGATCCGCGCGAACTGGTGAAGGCCGTGGCCGAGATGATCGAGACGCAGGAGGACAACTGGACGCTGGCCGTCCTCGTGCCGGACCAGATGGGCAAGCGGGAGGCCATGCAGTGCGGGTTCCCGAAGGAGAACATCGCCATCTGGGACGCCACGAGCACGCAGGGTCTGGAGGAGGCCGGGCAGGTCATCAAGGAGGCCACCGAGAAGTTCATGGTGGGCCGCGCCAAGGGGATCCGGGGATCGCGGGCGGTGTTCTCCACGGGCGCGGAGGTGGTCAACAAGGACACCGTCAAGGCAGCCGGTCTCACTCCGGCGGATCCCTCCGAGTACCAGCTGATCCCGGTGGCGCGCGACGCGGCGATCCGGGAATGGGTCGTCGAATCCGGGCACGCCTACCGCACCGGTGGCGCGTTCTACCAGCTCAGCAAGCCGGAGAAGATCCAGGCGAAGAAGCAGATCGCGGTGCTGGAGAAGAAGACGGACCGGGTGTACACGGGCCCGCAGGCCCGGGCCCTGCTCGGCCTGCCCGCTGTGGAGGCGCGGGTCAAGCCCGACCACAACGACGAGTTCACGATCTTCGTGCAGAGCACCAGCGTCAACCGGAAGCTCGTGTCGAACACCCGGCTGTTGCTGATGGGCTGACGCCTCGCGCCCACGCGGCGGGTCCGTCTCGTCGCGGACCGGGCCTCGGCCCCGCCGGGGACGGCCTCGCCGTCGTCCTCGCCCTCGCCCTCGCCGTAGCGACGAGGGCGAGGGCACCCGACTCAGGCCTGGGTCGGGTCTCCGGGGATCGGGTGCACTTCCACCGGGTCGTTGCTCGGCTTCCCTCCCGGACCGGGACAGGCAGAGGCCCGTGCGGCGATCTCCAGGGCCCGGTCCTCGCTCTTGACGTCGACCAGCCAGTACCCGGCCAGGACGGTTCCCTCGTAGGCCGGCCCATCGGTGACCTGCGGCTGCCCGTCGCTTCCGGCCCGTACCGTCTTGGCCAGCGAGGGGCCGCCGAGGCCCTGTCCGTCCACCCATTCGCCTGCGGCGGTGATGTCCTCGTTGAGGGCGTTCATGTGGGCGAACATGGCCATCATGTCGTCCTGGGAGTACGACGACATGATGGCGTCCCACTCGGCGGCAGGCACGTTCATCTGGATCATGTACTTCATGGTCTTCACCCTTCCCGGGCGGCTGCTGGCTTCCGGTCTCTCACAGGGGTAGACAGCCGGTCGCCGCGAAAATCATCGGCCTCCCAGCACCAGATCACGGAAATCCGGTGATCGCCCCCAGAGCAGCTCTTCCGAGGGACGGGACGGGGTGCGTCACTCCCCCTCCGCACTGGCCAGGGCATCGGTGATCAGGCGGGTGGCGAAGTCGGGGTCACCCGTCATGCGGTTGATGTATTCGGCGAGGAGGAAGGCCGTGGCTTCGAGCGGGTTCATCTCCGCCTCGGTCCACTCTCCGTACTGCTTGCGCCACAGATTGGGGCTCAGGCCGGTGCCCGCGGCGATGACGAGGCCCGCCATGGTGGGGATGGCCTCCGGGCGCACGCTTCTGGTCATCATGCGCATCGTGGCGACGATGTTCGGCACGACGTACTCGATGACGTCCTTGCCGTGTTCCTCGTGGGCCTTGCGCAGCCAGATCATGAACATGTAGATGAGCGTGCACGCCCCGTCCAGCAGGTCGTCGGCTTCCCTGGGACCGAGCGAAGAGGCGTACTGGTCGATCAGCGCCTGCTGTTCGGGGTCCGTGCCGGTCTTGCCGTCGTGAATGCCCTTGAGCCGAGAATCGATCATCAACAGCGCCGCGCCCACATCACCCGCGGGAGCGTGCTCGGGGTCGTACTGCGATGCCACAGGATTCCTCCACAGGTCGCCACGATGGACGGCTCGCCCTCGCTCCGCACCCTAGACGGCCCGAAGGCCGGGGACCCCCCACTTGCCATGGCGTCACACCCAGGTGCGATGCCCGCCGAGGGCCCATTCGGGACTCGCCGGCGACACGCTCCGCCGAGTACACCGTCGCCCTCGACGAGGACAGGCCCGGCCCGGCCCTGATCCGCGGAACCGGACGCCCGGCCCTTCGGGGCCCTGCCGTGTGAGGATGCAGCCAGGACGACTTCATGATCAGCGAGTTGAGGAGCAGCATTCTGATGCGGATACGGATACGGATAAGAACGACCTCGCCCGTTCACGAATCCGCCGGCCGGCGGGCGCCTGCGCGGAGGCTCGCCGGTCTCTCCCTGATGGCCGGCTGCGCGCTGCTCGTGACGGCCTGCACGGAACGGGAGAGGACCGCCGCGCCGGCCGGACCGACGGTGACGAGTACGGCCGCACCCTCGGCGGCCCTGGCACTGGCCGAGCGGTATCACCGAGCGGGCGGCGACGAAAGCGTGTACGCCATCCAGCAGGAGGCGGGTCCCGACGCGGCTCCGCTCCTGATCCTCCGGACCACGCATACCGATTCGGACAACTCGCTCTTCGAGAAGCAGCGGGATTCCGTCCTCTCGTACCTCACGCGGTCCGAGCGGCTCTCCACGGCCGAGGGCTACCTGATGGACGTGTTCGGCCGGGACGGGTCCCTGCTCCACCGATGGGACGCCCGCCCCTAGAACTCGGGCGGCTTGCGCCACACGGAGATGTGCTTCGCGGAGTCCTGGGTGAACGGCGCCCCGTCCCATCCCGCGACGCGACGTTCCTTGTCCAGCCCGGCGATCCGTGCCATCAGATCGAGTTCCGCCGGCCAGGCGTAGCGGTGCCGGGAGTTGTCGCGGCGGTAACGGCCTTCTTCGCCGCCGCCTTCGCGGATGAAGTGGTGCGATACGAGGATCTGCTCGACCAGGTCGAAGGTGTCGAAGCCCAGGTGCCGCTCGGAGACGTCGAACGGCACCGCGACCTGGCCGGGCGGCAGGAGCCGCAGCGGTGGCACGCCCAGCTCGATGACGAACCGGCCGCCGGGCTCCAGATGGCGTGCGGCGTTGCGGAAGCACGCGACCTGCTCGTCCTGCGTGAGCAGGTTCGTGATCGTGTTGTAGACGAGATAGACCAGGGTGAACGTGCCGGGAACGACCGTGGTGGCCATGTCACCGATGGTGACCGGGAGCGTGTCCTCGTCGACCTTTCGCCGCAGCACCGCCGCCATGTGCTCGGACAGCTCGATGCCCACCACCGGCACTCCGCGCTCCCGCAGCGGGACGCCCACTCGCCCGGTCCCGATGGCGAACTCCAGGGCCCGGCCGTCTCCGGCGAGCTCCGCGAGGAAGGCGAGAGTCGGTCCGAGAGCGGCGGCCGAGGACGTCTCGGCCTCCTCGGCGTCGTAGCGGTCGGCGGTCTCACGGGTCCACAGTTCACTGCTCGTCACGGGCGGCCACTTTGCCCGGTGCCGAGGAGCTCTGTCGACGCATTTACCGCCCGCCGGCTCCGGTCCTTGACCATTCCCCCCGTGAGGTGCACGGGTTCACGATCGTCGGCGACCTCTTCGGCCGAAGCCCGTGCACCTGGCCTCGACCGCAGTCTTCATCCTCGGATCGGACCTGTCACCGCGGTCACGGACGGCGCCCGCAGCGACCGCCACTTGGTCGTGGTGGCACGGAGCGGTTCCCTCGACCCGGTGTGGTGCGTCTACGCGCACCAGGGGAACCCACCGCGGGAACGCCGATGGACCGTTGGCTGCGACCGGTTCGTATCCGTCGGTTAGTGGTGCGCGTCCCCGTGCTGGTGTGTGCCGGAGGCGGGCGGGAGCTTGGCGGGCGGCGGCGGGCCGCCCGGGTCCGCCACGGTGAACTGGCCCATCATGCCCCGGTCCTCGTGGTAGAGGAGGTGGCAGTGGTACATGTACGGGGTGTCCGGGTCGGCGGGGCCCTCGAAACGCATGGCTATGCGGACCGTCGCGCCGGACGGGATGAAGACGGTGTCCTTCGGTCCGCGCAACGGCCCCGGCGGGGCCGCGCCGTTGATGTCGAGCACGCGGAACTGGACGTCGTGGACGTGGAAGTTGTGCGGCATGCCGTCGTTGTTGCGCAGGGTCCAGGTCTCGGCGGTGCCGCGGGTGACGGTCTCGTCCACCCGGGACATGTCCATCTTCCGGCCGTTGATGCCGGACATCCTGAGGTCGAAGAAGCGGTCGCGGACCGAGTCCTCGCCGGTGGGGAGCGTCGAGGGCGCCAGCGCCCGCGGCAGCTCGGCCGACGGCCGCAGGGTGGGGGCTGCGCGCAGCTGCATCACGTCGAAGGAGTCGTCGCCGCCCCCGAAGCGCTGGTTCCAGAAGTCCAGGCCGGCGTCCAGGGGGTGGGAGCGCAGGACCGTCCGCTCGCCGGGCCGTACGCGTACGACGATCTCCGCGCGCTCCCCCGGCGACAGGCGCAGCCGGTCGGCCGCGTGCGGGGCTTCGAGGAGGCCGCCGTCCGAGGCTATCTGCCGGAACTCCCGTCCGTCGTCGAAGCCGAAGGTGTAGACGCGGGCGGTGGAGGCGTTCAGCAGGCGCAGCCGGACCAGCTCGTCCCGGACGGTGACGTACGGGTCCAGCGTGCCGTTGACCATCGTCCGGCCGCCCAGGAAGCCCACGTTGCGCATCAGCTTGTGGCCGTGGTCGAACTTCGCGCCGTCGAAGGACACGTCCTGGACGATGACCGGGATGTCGTCGACCCCGTAGGTCCTGGGCAGGGGCAGGGCCGCCGACTGCGCGTCGTCCAGGAGGAACAGGCCCGCGAGGCCGCGCTGCACGTGTGACTCGGTCGCGCCGTGCGGGTGCGGGTGGTACCAGAGGGTCGAGGCCGGCTGCTGGACCGTCCACTCGGGGGCCCAACTGCCGCCCGCCGGCACCGTCTGGTGCGGGCCGCCGTCCATCGCGGCGGGCAGGTGCATGCCGTGCCAGTGGACGGACGATGCCTCGGGCAGGGTGTTGGCCACCTTCACCCGGACCTTCTCCCCCTTCGCCGCGCGGAGGGTGGGGCCGAGGTGGCTCCCGTTGAACCCCCAGGTCGGGGTCTTTTTCCCCGGGGTGAACTCGGTTTCCCCGGCCTGCATCCGTAGGTCGAATACGCGCGTTCCGTCGGCTTCCACCGTGGAGCCCGCCAGGGGCGGCACGGCGAGGGCGTTGCGGAAGTCCACCGCGCCGACGGTGGACACCCTGGCTCCGGTGTAGAGCCAGGTGAAAAGCACCCCGATGACCAGGGCGAAGGCCGCGACCAGCGAACAGAGGATCAGCAGCGCTCGCTTCCAGGGTGACATCCGGCGCCTGCCGTCGGTCCCGTTCTTCCCGTTTCTCCACATGGGAACGACGCTACGGACAGCGCTCGCGCCGGACATCGGGGAGCGACCCGGGGCCGACCCCGAACCCGACCCCGAGATCGTTCAGGGGCGCGGTCAGTGGATCCGGTGTTCCGTCCAGAACGGGGTGAGGTCCCGGGGCGTCGCCGCCTGGGCCGCGCGCTTGAAGTCCGAGGTGGTGGAGACCCCCAGCCAGTGGTCACGGACGTAGTCGCGCAGCATGGCCGTCATCGCCGGGGTGCCCAGGGTGCGTTCCAGGTCGTGCAGGGCGCAGGAGCCTCGGTGGTAGACGACTCGGACGTACTCGGAGCGGTGGCCGTCCGCGTAGTAGGACATGGGGCGGGTGAGGGCGGCCGTGTCGCTGGGCCAGGCGCCCGCATCCTCCCAGCAGGTGGTGGTGTCCGCGCCGTAGTAGGACTGGTTCGCGTACTGGGCGAAGGATTCGTCCAGCCAGGGTGAGGCGAACTGGTCGTTGCCGACGATGCCGTAGAACCACTGGTGGGCGATCTCGTGGACCACGGCCGACCCCTCCGGTTCGGTCCAGAGCAGGACGAGGCCCGGGAACTCCATGCTGCCGAACTCGTCGAGGTTGTCGCTCATGACGAGGTCGAGTTCGCCGTAGGGGTAGTGCCCGAAACGCTTCCCGAACGCGTCGACCGAGCCGACCGCGTCCTTCAGGTCGACGGCGACGCCCTCAGGGGAGGTGGCCGCGGTCCAGTACGCGTTCAGCCGTACTCCGCCCGGCGTGGTCACCGTCTCCGACAGGAAGGGGCCCGCCGCCCACGCGAAGTCCCGTACCCCGTGCGCGACGCTGGTGGTGACCGTGCGGCCGGGTGCGCCCGCGCGGCGGGTGGTGGTGCCCGTCGCGGGGACGACGAGCGCGCCGGGGTGGTCCAGGACGACGCGGAAGTCGCCGGTCAGGGTGTGGAAGCTCTCGCCGAAGCCGACGTCCGGGTCGAGGTGGCGGCCTTGGGCGTCGCGTACGGACAGCAGGGGCAGCGCGTTGCCGAGGTAGCGGTGCGCGCCGTCCTTGCCGAAGCGGTGGACGCGGTCCGGGACGGTGATGGCCACGTCGAAGGAAACGCTGGTCCGGGCCCCGTACGGGAGCGGCGCGGGCAGATCGATCTGCAGGGCGGTGCAGTCCACGGTCAGCGGTCGCGGGGTGCCTCCGGCGACCCTGCCGACGCGGACCGGGGATGGCGCCTCCGGGGTTCCGCAGCCGTCGGCGCCGTTGCCCCACAGCCGGATGTCGACCGAGCGCAGCGGAGTACGGGCGGAGTTGCGGAAGGACACCGTCTGGCGGCCGGTCCAGTGCGAGCCGTCGGCGTCGCCGCGCAGCGACACCTCGTAGGAGGGGCGGTCGGGCGTCGCCGCCGGCGCGGGCGCGGGGGCCGGAGGGGGCTGGGCGGTGGCCGTCTGGGGGACGCAGAGCATGACGGATGCGAGGGCGAGCAGCAGGGCCCGCCGAATCCCGAGCGAAATCATGACCGGTACGCTAGAACGTCCGTACGGGCGGACGGGCGCGTTCCAGGGCACCCGTCGGCGTACGGGGCGCACGTGTTCTCCGGCCAGGCGGTCAAGCCGGCGGCCCGCGGCGGCACCGGAGTCAGGTCTCGCCCAGCCCGACGCACTTCGACTGCTGGGGCAGGCCCCGTACGGCCTTGTCGACGGCGGCCAGGGCGTCCCCGGCGAGCTGGTCGCTCTCGGTGAGGGCCACCTCCACCGAGGGGATCCGTCCGTACGTGGTGAGCACCCGCGGCCCCCCGCGCCCGGCTCGCTCCTCGTCGAGGACCCAATCGGTGCCGTTGACGTTCATGCAGGTGTTGACGGTGGGGGTGAGGGGCTCGACACCGCAGCGCAGCAATATCGCACCACCGCCCCAGCTCGCCGCACCGGCTCCCTCGACCGAGTCGCGTTCCTCCCCGAGCAGTTCGTCAGGAAGCTGCGCCAGGACCCGGCGGCAATGGGGGTCAGCGGCGAAGGGAGCCGGCTCCACGGATCGTGCGCCGGTCAGGGCGAAGGTCCCGGCGACGACGAGCCCCAGCGCGCCCAGACCGGTCAGGAGGGCTTGCTTCTTCCGGTCCACTTCACTCTCCACACCGACTGGCCGCACTCCGCTCGCAACGGCTGTCGATGACCCTACCCACTCGCGCCGACGAGGCCGGACAGTGCGGTGTGCCAGGCCGAGGTGACCGCCCCGTGGGCCACGGCCGTCGCCTCGGGTACGCCGTCCGGCAGGAACAGGGGCGCGCCCACGTGGACGTGTACGCGTGGCCGGCGGACCGGGGCCGTGAGGACTCCGGCGAGCTGTTTGACCGTCGTCCCGGAGCTCACGCGGCGTGCGCCCGCCTGACCGACGGGTCGGACGGGTGCTCCGGTGGCCAGGGCGAGGCGGGCCAGGCCGCTGCGGAAGGGCAGGGGCGCGGCTTCCCCGGAGTCGAGGCGGGCGGGGATCCCGCCTTCCCCGTACATCAGCACGCACCTCCCCGCCGCCAGCGCCCCGGCGGCGTCGGCGAGCGAACGCGCCGCGTCGGCCGTTCCCCGGCGGACCGGGACGTGCCCTTCGCGGGCGAGCGCCCCTCCCAGCACCGGGATCCGCCACAGCCCGGCCGTGGCCATGATCACGGGATCGACGCCGAGCCGGCGCAGGGCGGCGACCACGATGACGGGGTCGGCCAGGCTGGTGTGGTTGGCAGCCAGGATGGTCCCGCCGGCCACGGGGCCCGACGCGTCCTCGGACACGGTCATCCGCCCGAACACCGGAGCCAGGACGGCGGCGATGTGGCTGATCATGAAATCGAACCTCCGGAACGGGGTGTGCGTCTTCGTGCCCCCAGCGTGTCGGCCGTCGGCCGGTCCGTCATGAGTCGCGCTACTCAAGCCGCCTGGGTACGTGGCCCGCTCCTCCCTCCGCTCCGCGACGGAGGCGGAAGCCGGGACCGGCCCGGCCCGGCCCGGCCCGGACCGGGACCGGGACCGGGATCGGGATCGGGATCCGGTGGGCGACGCGCGTCTGGCAGGGTTGTCCCGTGACCACCTCCGTGCCCGCAAGCCGTCGTTCCCGTGCCGTATCCGGCCGGGCCCGTACCCGTCTCACGGCGGTCGGGGCGGTGGTCGTGACCCTCTGCGCGGGGTTGGGGCTACGGATCGTGGCCACGGGGAGCCTCGCCAAGTACGGCGGAGACGCGCTGTACACCCTGCTGGTCTTCGCCCTCGTGGTGGCGGCCGTGCCACGGGTGGCGGCACGGCGGGCCGCCGCGGGTGCTCTCGCGGTGAGTTGGGCGGTGGAGTTCCTCCAGCTCACCGGGGTACCGGCGGAGCTTTCCCGGCACAGCGTGTTCGCCCGCCTCGTCCTCGGGTCCACCTTCAATCCGCCCGACCTGTTCTGGTACGCGGTCGGCGCCGCGGCCGGCTGGCTCGGCCACGTCGCGGCGGGGCGCCTGTGGGCCCGGCCCGGTCGGAGATCCGGCGTGGGTCGGGTCTGAGTCGTCCGCGTCCGCCGGGCAGTTGGCGGTCGTACAGTGTCGGGTGCGTCGCTCCTGGGGCGCGCGACGGGCGCAAGGTATTCCGCGGGTCGAGGGTGGGGCATGGACAGCAGTGAGTACGACGAGTACGAGGCCGTGGTCAGGGTCCGCAAGGGCGCGCGCTTCGTGCGGTCGAGGAAGACCACGGGCGCTCATCGCGGTATGACACGTGACCCCGACAGCCATGAGGTGGGTCAGGCCGAGATCTTCTTGAAGGAAGCGGAAGAGGAAGAGAACGAACCGGATCCGGTGGAGGATTACCCACAGGATCGGCTCGACTCCGACCCGCAGGAGTCGCAGGCCCGGGCACAGGAGCGTCGGGAGGAGGCCGAGTTCCTCGCCGAGGTGCTCGTCCAGATCGGCCTCAGGTTGGCGGAGAAGGCGGCGCCGCACGTCAGGAAGTGGTGGTTCGACCAAGCGCTTCCGGCGGTGAAGGCGAAGTGGAACGACCCGGCGCGCACGTCCCTGAAAACGAAGTGGAACGACCGGGCGCTCCCCTCCGTGAAGGCGAAGTGGAGCAGCGTGGCTCGCAGTCGTACCAGTGAGCGCCGGGCCGAGGCCGTGGAAGACCCTCAGGAGATCGTCACCGCCGAAGGTGACGAGCGGACGACCATGAGCGGGGCGGACGCCCGGAAGCGGATCGCTGCGGCGGTGACGGCCAGGCTGTTCAGCGATGGCCAGCTACGGCTGGTCCGCAAGGCCCGGATCGTGGAAGAGGCGGAGGACGGTCCGGTGGAGCTGGACGCGGACGATCTCACGCCTCAGCGCATCGGGGAGTACGTCGCGTTGATGCTCGAGGCGAATCCTTCGCTGCTCGGCGAGGACACCCTGGCCGAACTCGGCCAACTCATCGCGAACATACGAGCCGACGGCGGCCGCGTTCCCCTCCCGAGAGCGGAAGGCATGCTCCCGCACGACGACGGGAACGAGCGGCTGCGGCGCGCCCACGACGACGGCTAGCGGCCAGCGGCTAGTCGCTTCGCGTCAGTGTCCCGGGGGCGCCGGCCGACTGGGCCCCTTCGGTCTCCAGGGTCAGTCGGTCGGGCTCCGCCAGGGTCAGTACGTAGAGGTTGTTCTTGGGGCAGTCGAAGGTGGCCGCGGGGTCGGTCGGATGGCTGGTCACGGCGGCGAAGACCGACCTGTCCCCGCTCGTCTGCCGTAGTTCCAGGGCCTCCGTGCACCCCAGGTTGCGCCCCGTGGCGACCTCCTTCACGTCGCTGACCTGCCGGCCCACGAGGTCGCCGACGGACCCCGCGTTCAGCGTGACCGTCACCGAGAACCGGCCCGTCCTGGCCCGTGTGATTCCGTCGGCGTCGGGGGTGCCGGGTCCGGTGCCGGTCCACGTGCCGACCCACGACCGGGGCATCGCCGAGGACGCGGCGGACGGGGGCGCTGAGCTCGCCCCGCCTCCCGCACCGCCGCCGTCGCCGCTTCCGTTTCCGTTCCACGGCATCTTGATCACGAGGGTGGCCGCGACGACGAGGACGGCCGCGGCAGCCGCCCCCGCCGCCCAGGGCACGCGTCGTGGCGCGCCGGGAAGGGCAGCGGGGAGCGGCGGTGTCTCGGCAAACGCCGAGGGCGGCGTCCGCGGAACCGGCGGCATGGGCGCGGGCACGGGGAGCGGCTGGGACGCCGCAAGGGCGCGGGCGAGTTCGGCCTCGCGGTGGGCGGTGTCCGCCGCCAGCGACGGTGGCACCGCCGCGCTCCACTCCTCCCCCGCCGCTCCCACCCGGGCCAGTACCTCGTCGGCGGTCGGGCGCTCCCCCGGCGCCTTGGCCAGGCACTCCCCCAGCAGCGGACGGAGCCCTTCCGGAACGCCGTCGAGGGCGGGCTCGTCGTGCACGATCCGGTAGAGGAGGCCGGGGAGTTCCAGTTCCTCGCCGTCGGCCAGGAAGGGGCTGCGGCCGGTGGCCGCGTAGACGAGGACCGCGGCCAGCGAGAACACGTCCGCCGGGGCCTCGGCCACGGCTCCGGTCGCCTGCTCGGGCGCGAGGAAGCCGGGCGTGCCGATGACCGCTCCCGTCCGGGTGTGGCGCGGGTCGTGCACGGCACGCGCGATGCCGAAGTCGATGAGGAAGGGCCGCTCCCGGCCGAGCAGCACGTTCCCCGGCTTGATGTCGCGGTGCACCACGCCGGCCGCCCGTACGGCCACGAGCGCGGCGAGGAGTTCCCGGGCCAGGCTCCACAGGGCCGGCCCGGTCAGCGGTCCGTTCCGGTGCACCCACTCGCCCAGAGAGGGCGCGGCGACGTACTCCGTGGCAAGCCACTGGGGGGACGCACCGGGAGCACTGAAGTCCACCACCGAGACCGTCCACGCGGACCGTACGCGGTCGTTGGCGCGTATCTCCCGCGCGAAGCGGTCGACGAAGTCGGGATCCCGGCTCAGTTCCCGGTGGACGGTCTTCAGGGCGAGCGGCCGGCCGGACACCGTACGGGCCAGGTAGACCTCGCCCATGCCCCCTTCGCCGAGCCGTCCCAGCAGGCGGTACCCGCCGATCTCCGGCGGATCGCCGGGTCGCAGTGACTCCACCGACTCCCCCTGTCCACAAGGCCGTTGTCCGCACGCGCGGGCGCGCGGACGGCCGGTGGAGTCACCTTAGAGGACGGCGACGACTACTCGGAGGGCCGGATGGTCAGGACGACATGATGAAGCGCAGGGCCAGACCCGAGGCGGTCATCCAGTGAGTGACCTTGGCGAAGTCGTTGTAGTACACCGTGTCGACGCCGGGGAAGGCGACCTTGATCGGCGCGCCCAGCTTGCTCCCGGGCTTGGTGTCCTGGAGCTGGACGGTCATCGTCTTCGCCGGGGCCTCGTCCATGGGGCCGCTCAGGAGCAGTGCGGCGTGCGTCTGCTTGCCCGGCGCGATGGTGTCGAACGGCGTCCCGGGCGTCGGGGCGCTCTCCTTGATCTCGGGGACCAGTCGCTGGGCGTCGGCGAGCTGGATGAGGGGGTAGTGGTAGACCTTGCACGGCTTCTTGCTGGTGTTGGTGAGGGTGAGCAGGATGTGGCGGACGCCCTGGCCGGTCTCGTCCTCGGTGCTGGAGGTGATCGAAACGTCACCCGGGCCACAGAGGGCGGTGGATCCGCCGCTGCCACCAGTGCCGGTCGCTCCCGGGGCCGGCTTCGTCGAGGGCGTGGCGCCGGGCTTCGGCGTGCTCGGGGAGGAGGTCGCGCTCGGGGCACCGGACGTGCTCGGCGTGCTCGTGGCCGGAGGGGCCGTGGGCTTGCCGTCGTCCCCGTCGTCCCCGCTGGGCGAGCACGCCGCGGAGGCGAGCAGGGCGGTGACCGTCGCGGCCCCGAGGACGTACGACTTCCAGCCCCTGTGACTCGTGCGGACGGCAGTGTTCATGGTGTTCCCCCGTTTTCGGCCCTGTGCGGCCGCTGTCGACTCCCGATGACGAGCGCGGACCGCGACGGTTCCGTAGGGTCCGGCAGCCGGCCGCGATGGCCCCCGCCTGCTCCCTTCCGGCACCGCCGCCGGCCTGCATGAGCGAATTTCCCACATCGCGCTGATCTCAGACGCCTGTTACCGACCAGGGACAAGACCGGCACGCTTCGGTCGGATGACGGGCCGTACGGGGGGCCCGCTGCGCGAAGCGGGCCGGGCCTGCCGGGCTCACGTCCTCGACGGCGCCGAAACCCCGATGGCGGTTTTGAGGTGGATGGCGGTGTCGGTGAGAGGACTGCCGACGGGAACGCTGAGGAGTCGGATGGGCTCCGTGGTGGCGGTGGCGGGGGCGGCGGGGCGGCGCCGTGGTCGAGGCGGGTGGCGGTCACGGTGAGGGCTTGCAGGGCCTGGTCGAGGGATGGGGGGAGGGGGTGGAGTGCGGCGGCCCGGGTGCTGACGGGGGGTGGTTCGGTCATCGCGTGCTGGAGGGCGGTGCGGGTTTCGGAGAGGCTGCGGTAGGCCCGCCTGCGGGCGGTGGAACGGGCTTCGACGGCAGCAGGAGTGGCGGGGGTGATCCGTTCGGCGTAGGCGGCGGTGTCACAGAAGGCCTGCGCGAGGTGGGATCGGGTGCGGTGGTCGGAGCGGTCGGGCCACAGCAGGTATCCGGCAGTCATGACGATCGCGACGCCGATGAGGGTGTCGGTAATGCGTGCGCCGATCAAGGTGGGGCCTGGTGTCCCATCAGGTCGGTGAAGGTGAGGATGAGGATCGTGATGGCAGCGGTCTGCAGGGCGTAGCTCAGTGCGGAAGCCAGGGGCAACGCGAGCGCGGTGAGAGCGATGAGGGGCAGTTCCCAGCCGCCGCGCGGGACCAGTTCCAGGGCGAGGCCGGCGACGACGAGGCCGGCGATGGTTCCCAGTGCGCGCAGAAGGGCGCGTGTGAACACCGATCCGCTGTCCGGTTTGAGGACGAAGGTGACGGTGAGGGCGACCCAGTACGAGCGGGGCAGGTGGACGAGGGTGACGAGGGCTTCGGCGAGGCCGATGCACAGGGCGATGCGCAGCCCGTACTGGAGTGCGGCGGTGTCGATGAACAGGTCGCGGGTGCGCTGGCGTAGCCGGGTGGGCAGGTCCGTCGCCGGGACGGTCGGCTCGCGACCGTCGTCGGTGCCGGTCTGTACGGCTATCGCGTGGTGGAGGGCGGCCAGAAGGGCGCGGACCTCGTGGGTGTCGGTGTCGAGGCTCAGGAGTGGCAGGGCCCGGTGGTCGTTCTCGGCGACGGCTCTGGCCAGGTCCCGTACGGCGTCGGCGATCTCGGGCGGCAGGGTGCGGTCCGGGGCGTGGGCGGCGGGTACGGCTTCGAGGAGCGGAGTGGTGGCGTCGAGCTGGGCGAGGAGGCGACGGGAGTCCTGGCCGTGTCCGGGGCGGCGGGCCCGGCGGAGCAGGAGGAGGTCCTGGGCGGAGTTCACCGAACGGGTGATGCCCGCCATAGCCGGAGCCCGGCGATCGGTACCGGCCGCGTCCAGGGCGTCGGCAACGGCGGTGTAGACGGCGGCCACCGTGGTGCGTTCGGGGATGCGACGGCGCCACGGCCAGGCCAGCAGCAGGAGCGGGGGCCGCCACCAGGGTCCGCTCGGGGTGTTCCGGCGCCGATGGCGGCCATCAGGAGGAACAGCATGCCGGTCAGGGAGGACACCGCCCCGATCGAGCTGATGAAGCCGGAGACGAAGGCGATGGCCACCATGGCGGCGACCATGGTCCAGCCGCGGCCCTCGACGGAGGCGCCCAGCAGCCAGCCGATCGCGGACACGAACTGGGGCACGGCGATGTTGAGGACGCGCAGGTGATAGGCGTCGGAGGTGTCGCACAGGACCGCGGCGATCGCACCGATCGACACCAGGACCCCGGTGCCGTAGTCGCCGGTCGCGACGGCGAGGGTGATCGGTCCGGTCAGCGCGATCACGGACTGGATCATCGCCGGCCAGGGCGGGCGCGCTTCCCGGGGCCGGAGGACGCGGGCCAGCCAGGGCAGCGGGGTCCCCACCGGGCACGCGGAACGGAATGTCGGCATCGGAACTCCATGGTCTGGGACCCCGCCGGGACCGCCGAAGGGCGATCCGCACTTTCAGTAGACCGTTGGAACAGCTCCGAACACGCCGGTAAGGGTGCCCTAATCTTATGGGTCTTTCGGTCGGGCCCCCTGCTCAATTTCAGCCGCGATTTCAGGCGTGCGCAGTGGGCGTGCGCAGTGAAGGGGGTCGCCGCGACATCGGGACGGTGCACAAACGATGCGAGAGGCGCGAGACGGACCGTCGCAGAAATATAGAAGGGGCTGAATGACCGCGCTGGGTCTAGGAGGCACCATGAACACGTTGGACACGTACGGCGTCACGCCGGAAGAGACCCCCTCTGGTGAGGGCTGCACCGCCGAGGCGCATCAGGAGCGGCCGGATGGTGGCCTCTGGGAGCACCCCTGGCTGTTCTTGGGGTTGATAGCCTTCGGCGCGGTCTTGGTGGCGGGCTTCTTTGCGGCCCGGATCGCGGGGTTGTGATCGCGTGCGGCATCTGAATCGCTGGGCGTTCTGCCTCTGCCGTGGCTGGGCTGCCCGGGATGCCGATGTGCACAAAGGGCCTCGGCCTTGGTGCGGCCACCGTGACCACTGAAAAACTAGCGGGAACCCGGCTGTTGGTCGTCGGCGCCACAGGGGCACTGGGTCACCTCGCCGCCCGAGAACTCCACGCGTGCGGTGCCCTCCTCGCCTTGGCGGGGAGGAATGAGCAGCGATTGGCCGCCTGCTCTGCGGCCCTCGGCAGTCCCGCTCGGCTGATCGACGCCTATGACCTCGACGACTGCGCCGCTCTCGCGCCCTGGGCCCTGCAAGAGTTGGGTGCGTTGGACGGGGTGCTCGTTTTGGTGGGGGTGGCCGGTTTTGGGCGGGCGGAGGAGGTGCCTGATGCGGTAGCCGAGCACTTGCTCAGTGTGAATTTCCCATGCCCCGCAGCGGTGTTGCGCGGGGCTGTTACCTGCGTGGCGGAGGGAGGCTTCCTGGCCGCCGCGACGGGAGCGATCGTGGACCGGCCGGCTCTCGGAGGCCGGACACCTGGGATGAGGAAACCGAATTGGATCACTTCGGCAGCGATCGCGACGACGCTCCACGACGACAGCGCTCTTCATGGGCGGTATCACCCGACGGCGGGCGTCTCGAAGAACGTACGTGTTCCCACCTCACCGCCCTGCCCAGCCGAACGGCGATCCCTGTGGGGGCGTGCGCGGCGTGTCACGAACGCGGGTGGACTTGGACCCGGCTGCGGTGGTGTCCAACGTGCGGGCACGTCGGATGCTGCGACAGTTCGCGAGGGCGCCACGCGTACGCCCACCATGCGCAGACGGGGCACCCCGTGGTCCTCTCGATGGACCCCGACGAGGCCTGGGCGTGGTGTTTCGTAGACGAAGTCTTTCTCGTTCACGTGCCTGAGGGATAGGGATAGGGATAGGCATGGGGATGGGGATGGGGCAGGCCCCGCGGCGTCCGTCCGACGACCAGATCGGTGCTCAGGGTGCTGTGTGACGGGCGGCGCGGTGTGCCCGGGTCACCTGCTCGATGTCGCCGAGTCGGTCCAGGCCCTTCACGGCCTGGGCCATGCGGGGATTGCCCTCCAGCCGTGCGCGATGCCGGTCCAGGAAGGACCAGTAGCCGACGGTATACGGGCAGGCCCGTTCACCACTGCGGTCTGCGGGCCGATACCGGCAGCCGCCGCACAGGTCGCTCATGCGGTGGATGTAGGCGCCGCCCGAGGTGTAGGGCTTGGTGGTCATCAGCCCACCGTCGGCGTACTGGGACATGCCCACCACGTTGGGCAGCATCACCCAGTCGTAGCCGTCCACGAAGCTCCGGTGGAACCAGTCCGTCACCTCCGCCGGATCCCAGCCTCGCTGCAGGGCGTGGCTGCCGAGGACCATCAAGCGGGGGATGTGGTGCGTCCACCCCGTGTCCCGCACCTGTGCCAGCACGGTGGACAGACAGCGGGCCCCCACCGCGTCCGCGTCCAGTTCGGCGAACCACGCGGGGACGGGTGTGGTGTGACGGAGATCGTTGCGGTGCCGGTAGTCCTCGCCGAGATGCCAGTACAGGTTCCATACGTACTCGCGCCAGCCGCAGATCTGCCGGATGAACCCCTCAGCGCTGTTCAGCGGTACCAGCCCAGCCCTCCAGGCTGCTTCCGCGCGGCTTGCGCACTCCGATGGGTCGAGGAGCCCGAGATTGAGCGAGGAGGACAGCAGGCTGTGGCTCATGACCGGATCAGCGGCCAGCATGGCGTCCTCGTGCGCGCCGAAGTCCGCGAGTCGGTGGGTGATGAAGTGGTCGAGCGCGGCCAGCGCCTCGCGGCGGCTCGCGGGAAACTGGCGGGGGCCGTCGCGGCCCACGAAGGTGATGCCCTTCTCGCGTTCCCAGCGGTCAAGGTCCCGCCTGACCCCCTCGTCGATCTCGTCCTCGCGGGGACGGTACGGAGGCGGCGCGCCGAGCGTGGTGCGACCGCGGGGCGGTGGCTCCCGGTTGTCGTGGTCCAGGTTCCACCGTCCTCCCGCCGGCCCGTCCCCTTCCATGAGGATGTCGTGGGTGCGCCGGGTGTGCTGGTAGAGGTTCTCCTGGAGAAGCCGCCGGCCGTTCTGCTGCGCGGCCCAGACGGCGAACTCCCGGTGTCCGACCAGAAAGCCGCGTGCCGGGTGGACGGTGACCTGCGGGAGCGACGTCACCAGGGCGAGGGCGGCGCGGGACGTGGGGTGGTGGACGGAGACGGGTGCGTCACCGACGGCCCGCCTCAGCCCTTCCCGGTAGGTCTCCGCCTTGACGTACTGGGCTCGCTCACCCAGGTCTGCCGCCCGGTGGCGCATGGCGCTGAGCACGAGATGGGCCTTGGCCCGGTGGAACTTGCGGCGCCGCAGAACGGCGAGGGACTCGATCAGCAGCCACCGGACGTTCCTCGGCGTCCCGCCCGCGGCGGTGGCGGTGAAGTGCGGGCCGAGCTGGTCTCCGAACAGCCAGTGCACTGAGCTCATGCCGGCATCCAACCAACTCGGACCGGGCCCGCCGCTGAACGACGCGGCCGTTCCAGACGTTCGTACTCCCACGCCCGAGCCCACACCCACGCCCACGCCCGAGCCCACACCCACACCCACCCACGCTACGCTCACATCGGCGTGAGGACCGTGTCGATGATGTTGACCGTGGCGTTGGCGGTCTGGACGTCGCCGCAGACGATCTTCGCCTTGTCGTTGACGGTGAACGCCTCACCGGACCCCGCCGTGGTCAGCGAGCCACCCTCAAGGGTCTTGAAGGAGCCGGCGCCGAGCTGGCTCGGCGTGATCTTCTCGCCCACCACGTGGTAGGTGAGGATCTTGGTCAGTTCGGCCTTGTCCGCCAGGATCTTGTCCAGATCGGCCTTCGGGATCTTCGCGAACGCCTCGTTGGTCGGCGCGAACACGGTGACGCCCTTCGCGTTGTTCAGGGTGTCGACCAGGCCCGCCTTCTTGACGGCCGTGACCAGCGTCGACAGGGCCGGGTTGTTGGACGCGGCGGTGGCCACGGGGTCCTTGGCCATGCCCGCGAGACTGCCGGAGCCTTCCTTGGGAACCGATGCGCAGGCCGGCCCGTACGGGTCCGTCTGCTGGGAGGCAGCGAATACCGGGGTTGCCACGCCCAGTGCCAGGGGGAGAGCGAACGCTGCTGCCGCGAGTGCGGCGGTGTGGCGGATGTTATGGATAGCCATGACTTCCTCCTCCGAAGGGGTCTTCGGGGCTTTGTTTGGTATGTGTCTCGGCTGCGATGGGCAGTCGCTCGGCGACCTTGTCCGCGAGCGCCTCGAACTCCGAGCGCAGGAAGGGTTCGGCGACTCTGGCAAGGCCCTTGAACCGCAGGGAGGCGGTGTAGGTGAGCAGGGTCTCAGTGGCCGATCGGGGCTCGAACTTCATGATGTCTCTGGCAGCTACGGTCTTGTTCGCCCCTGCGAAAACGAGCCGGTGCGTCTCGCGGGATTCCAGGACGTACACCAGATTCGTGGTCCGCCCTCGAAAGCGAGAGGTGTTGTGCCAGGTGGCTCCAGGCCGTACTGGCCCTTCGTCGATCCGGACGCACCGTACGGTGCCGGGGTCCCAGTCCTGGGCATGGCCGAAGTCCGCAAGGTAGGCGACTAGGTCTTCGAGCGGAATTCCGACGCTGAAACTGCGCTGCACCGTGATCACTGTCTTTCGCCCCTTTCTGCCGCCTCCGTCGTCTTTACCGAAGCGTTTCGAGACTGCACCTACTCTTCGCTCTGCAGACCGGGACCGGATGCATCCGGTGCGGATGGTCGCATCATCGGGAGGACATCGGGAGGACGACGTCACAGAGCGGTGGTGCCCCGACCGGTCATGCCGTGGACGCGGTGGCTTTGATCCCGGGCAGTTCCGTGTAGACGGAGGCGAAGGCGGAGGCCGCGGCGTCGATCGAGTAGCTCGCCCGAACCGTTGCCCGAGCCCGGCGCGCCATGGCGTCGAGAACCGCGGGCTTCAGAGACAGCAGACCCTCCAGCCCCTCGGCCAAGGTCTTGGCCGACGAGGTATCCAGGAGAAGACCGTTGACCATGTCCTCCAAGTAGTGCGGAATTCCACCACGACTCGTGGCTGCGACCGGCAGGCCCGCGTCCATGGCTTCGAGCACGGCGATGCCGAACTCCTCCTTCGCGCTGGGGCAGACGTAATGGGCCCGGCCCGTAGTTGCGGAGCGGGCCAGCGCCCGCTCCAGGCAGCGGACTTCGGTGTTGGGCATCGCTGTCACCATGGCCAGCCGCGAAGACGCCTCCGGGTTCGCCACGATCAGATCGGCGATCGCCTTCCGCACCTCGCGCTCTCCCGGATCCGCCCGATCCGCGCGAGGGGATCCGCCTACGACCACGAGCCTCGAGCGGAGATGGAGTCCGGACTCGATCCATGCCTGCACCAAGACGTCCTGCTGTTTGAGCGGGTGCAGGCGTCCCACGGTGAGCAGGATGGGCTGGCCGCGCTCGTCGGCGGCGTCGAGGGCAGCGGGCTGTCCGGTCTCGAAGAGCCTTTCCAGCAGGTGCTCGCATCTCTGGGTCTCGTCGACGGCGGGACGGTAGGCCGTGATTCCCTCCGGCGGCGCGATCGGCCCTCGTCCACCGCGTACAGCCGCGAGTTGGGGAAGGTAGCGCACCAACTCGGCTGTCCCGCCGCGGCCCGGGATGCCGATGACGGCGTCGGCGCGGTCGACGAGCCGGTCGGCCGCGAAGACGCGGTGCAGATCTTGGCGCAGGGCCTCCGTCGGGGTGTCGCCGTTGACCGTGCGGCCGGCGTGCCGCTCGCTGACGCGGCGGTGCGGGTCGGGTGTGGCGGTGAAGACCAGTCGGGTGCCGAGCTCGCGCGCGGCTTCGGCGACCGCTAGGGATCCGTCGTCGGCGAACCTGACGTGGACCAGGTCGGGCCGTCGTTCCAGCCCTTCGAGGAGCATGCGCGTCCACCAGGTGAGCGCGCTCGCATCGCCTGCCGGTACTCCGCCCGGAGTGGTGATGCTGTGAGGGTCGATCGGCAGACTGAGCGTCCAGTGACCCGGTCCGCGCCCTCGCAGGAGGGTGGGCTCGGCCAGGAGTTCACGCGCGTCCTTCGTCACGAGGGTGATGACGGCATCGATGCCCTCCGTGCGCGCGAGCGCATCGCCCAGGCCGGCAAGGAGAACACCGAGACCGCCGCTGCTCCCCTCTCCCGGGGTGTCCATCTCGCCGAGCAGCATCGACTGGACCACGAGCAGGCCGGCTCCGTGCTGCAGTGCGGGAGATTCGACGAGTCGCTCGCCTGTGGCGGCCGTGAGCAGCAGCCGTTCATAAGCCTCGGTAGTGGAATCGGGTTTCGGGAGTAGGTGCCGGCACGCGGGTTGGCGTGCGAGGTGGCGCCACAGGGCCAACCTGGCCGGCCTTTTGTTCAAGGGGCTTTGCCGGACCCGGGAAGCCCACTGGTCCGGATCCATGATGTGGAGCCGTCCCGCGGTGGCGAGGTCGATCAGGTGGGCCACCGTTTCGGGGTCGGTACAGTGCCGGATCTCATTGGTGAGTGTGCGGCGGACGGGCTCGGTTCCGTGACGGCGTAGCGACAGCGGCCAGGCTTCCGTGACGGTGCCGCGCAGCCGTTGGTCTGCGTTCAGGGTGGCGGCCAGGAGTTCTTCGGGGTCGACGGACCCGCGCAGGCGCAGGGTGCGACGCAGTAGGGCCGTCTTCCTGTCGCAGGGATCCTGCAGACGGTCGGCCGGATGGTCATCGTGCCACGGGTGGTACTCGGCGTTGAGGAAGGAGGCCAGTGTGCCGAATGTCGCGGGTGTCCGCGGTGCTTCTTTGGTGTTCCAGAAGCCCTGGCGGGCCGCGACGAAGGGGTCGAGCCCTTCCTGCGGGGTGGTTGCGTCCATGGGGCGCTGCTCTCGCTCGGGCGGATGGTCACCGCTGTTTCCGCCGCGCTCGTGCCTTCGGATGCGGACGGAGCGGAAAGCAGTCGCCGGGCTGCCTCCGGATGCCCGCCTGGTGCCGAAGAAGGCAGGACAGTCCTCTGCCGGAAGTGGGGCCCTCGTGCCGCGTGTCACCGTGATCGCTCCACCGTTCCACTCGCACGCGGCCCCGCTGTCCGTGCTGGCGGGCGAGCTCCGTTCAGCGGGGGCGGAGGTCACTTTCGCCTGCGCCGAGGCGTTCGCACCTATGGCGCAGGCCGCGGGGGTCGAATTCGCCCCGCTGACGGTTACGCGCAATGCGAATACCGGAATCGCCCGGCGCACGGTGCAGGGCCGGGACGAAGCGCGGCGCCTGGAGGAGTTCCTCGATGCCACGCTCGCCGGGGCCGTACCCGCGTTGCTGGTTCAGGCCCGTCACCGCAGGGCCGACATGCTGGCTGAACCGGAGCGGGTGCTGGCAGACCTGCGGTCCTTGCACGCCCGCCGGCCCGCGGACTGGTACGTGGTGGACCAGCTGAGTTACTCCGTCACCCTCGCCCTGCACTGCCTGGACCTGCCGTACGCGACGTTTTGCCCGGGGCATCCCAGTTATCTGCCGGCCGCGCCGGACGCGCTGTTCGGCGTGCCCTATGCGTGGCCGCCCGCCGTGCGGCCGGCGGCCGCCGGGCTGCGCACGCTGCGCCGGGAAGCGCTGGTGAACGACCGGTCCTTCACCGCGCTCTTCGCGCGGTTCATCTCGCTTCACGCACCGCACCGACCGGTACCGGGGCGGGCGTTCTCGCTCTGTTCACCCCGAGCAGTGGTTCTGCACTATCCGCGTCTGGACTGGCTCCCAGCACGCCCTGAAGGCCCGGAGTACGTTTTCAGCGGGCACTTCACTCGCGCCGAACCGGAAGGGCCAGGTCCCTTCTGGGAATCCGAACTGCGCAGGCTACGGCAGGGGGGCCGGCGTGTGGTGCTGGTGGCGCTGGGAACGTTCCTTTCGGCCCGGCATGACGTACTGGAAGCAGTGGCGCGCGGGATCCTGGCCGAGCGCCAGGACACCTCGGTGATCCTCGCGGCCGGGGACCGGGCCGGCTCGCTGGCCTCCCTGGCCGGACCTCGGGTCTCGGTCGCGGCGACCGTGCCGCAGCAGGCGCTGCTCGCACGGGTGGATGCGATGGTCCACCACGGGGGCAACAACTCCTTCACCGAGTGCCTGGCCGCCGGGGTTCCCGCCCTCCTCCTCCCCTTCTCCAGCGACCAGTTCTCCATCGCTCACGATGCCGAGAGGGCGGGCGCGGGCCTGTGCCTCGACCCGTACGGGTTGGACGCCGGCAGCGCGGGCCGTGCCGTCTCCACGCTCCTGGACGCACCCCGGCACGCCCTCGATGAACTGCGCCGGCACGTGCGCTCACGCGGCCCCGCGGAAGCGGCCGGGCGACTGCTCCATTTGATGACCTGAAACCGCTGCGCCGGCTCACTGGTAGGAGGGGTTGCCCCACGGTCCGATGCTGCGCGATCGGACCGGCTCCACGAAGCGCGGCGGGACGCTGTGGGGGTGGCCCGGACCCCAGTTGGTGGCTTCGCCCTCCATGACGACACGGGCGTCGGAGGTGTACCAGTCCACGAGATCGCTGTCGGAGCGCACGATCCAGGTGCAGCCCTTCTCGGCGTCGGCGGTGAAGTCGCCGTGCCGGATGAGGGCGGGACGCCAGAAGTAGGTTCCGGGCCACATCTTGCCGTAGTTGTAGTCGAAGGCACCCTCGAGGCAGTAGGCCTCTTCGGAGCACGGGTGGTGGGCCAGCGGTTCCTCGCGCCAGCCCGGCTTGGCCTTGATCAGCCGGCTGTAGAAGCCGGTCTTCTCATCGCGGGCCAGCATCTTGATGTAGAGGCCGGGGACCGGCGTACCGCCGAGGTCGAAGCGCATCGGGCTGCCGTCCCGCACGTCGATCCACGGCATGTCTGAGGTGTGCAGGACGATCAGTTTCTGGTCCGGGCGCAGGCCTTCCCTGTCGGTGTCCGCGAGGTCGAAACGCCAGTTGCCGCACTCGCGGAAGAGCAGTACCTCGGTGCCGGCTTCGGCGGTGACGGCAGGGGTGTGGATTCCGGCCGGAGCCATCCAGAAGCCCTCGGGGCCGAGAACGGTGTCCCCGACGGTCACCCGGCCGGAGAGGACGTACCACTCCGTGGCCGCGTGGTGGACTCCGGCCGGCCGCGACCAGTCGGTGGTGAAGCGGACCTTCAGCGAGGCCGATCCGTCCTCCTCGTCGTAGCTGAGGTTGCGCTGCTGTGCACCGCCTTCCGCGTGCTCGAACTCCCCGGCGTGCCAGATCAGATCGCGCTCGTCCACCAGCTCCACGTGCGGCCGCATGGCGGCTCCCTCCGAGTCGGGTTTCCGGTACAGAATGTAGCGCTAACAAAATAGCGATACAAGATGTACCGTTAATTGGGTGACCCAACCCGGCCGTCCCACAGGACCGACCCCCGAAACCGCGACCGTGATCCTGACAGCCGCCTTGGAGCTGCTGCTCGCCGAGGGCGTGGCGGCCCTGTCCGCGCAACGGCTCCACTCCGCGACGGGCGTTTCGAGGTCCACGATCTACCGGCACTGGCCTACGCCCCGCGCCGTGCTCGCCGCGCTGATCGAGGTTGCGCCACGCCCCGCCATCTCCCGCACGGGGGAGGTGGGCGCCGATCTGCACGCCGAGGTGGATGCACTGTGCGACCGGCTTCGAGACAAGCCGGTCGGCACCTTCCTGCACGCCATCGTCGCGGCGGCCGCCTGGGACCCCACGATGTCCGACCTGCGGCGCCAGTACGTGCAAGATCTTCTGGCGCCCTTCAACGCCGCCCTCGCCCCTGCCCGGCTGAGTTCCGAGGCCCGCGAGGACGCCGTCTCCGAAATCGTCTCTCCCCTCCTGCTCGACGCCTTGCTGCTGGACCGGCCGGCCGCACGCGAGCGCGCGCACCGGTCAGTCGACGCGTTCGTGGCCCAGTTGGGACCTCAGCGCCGGACGGCTGACTGACGGGACCTCAGGAGGACGCGGGCCCCTCGCCGGCGGAGAACTCTTCGCCGAGCAGCTCCAGGAACCGCAGTGCCGCGGACGCGTCGTTCTCACCCGCGCGTTCCAGGGCCCGCTCCGTGGCGCGCGCCAGGACTCGGAAGTGGTCGGAGGCCACCTTGCGGGCCGTGGGTTCGTAGTGGAGGTGGACGACGCGCCGGTCGGTCGCGTCGCGGACGCGACGCAGGTGTCCCGCCTTCTCCAGTCGATCCAGGCACGCGGTGACCGCTCCGGACGTGAGACCCAGGTGCTGCACGAGTCGCCCCGGCGTCATGGGGGTCTGCGCGTCGAGGATGGCGCCGAGGGCCTGGATGTCGGTGGCGTGCAGGCCGTTTTCCCCGGCGAAGCGGTGGATGAGGGCGTTCATCTCGCTGTTGATGCGACGCAGGTGGCGGGCCATGTCCATCAGTCGCGGGTCGACGGCGGCATGCCGAACGGCACTGACTTCGTCGTCTGCTCGTCTGTCGGCCGCCTCCACGTGCACAGACTAACCCGAAGTGGTGCTCGCCCCCGGTCGGCGCCGGGGGCGAGCACCTGCTGGTGCGTCAAGATCCACTGAGGGTCTGGATGGTTCCGGCTCCGCGCAGGGACTCGTAGCGGCTGCCGCCGGGGCGGTGGGTGGCGGTGACCGTGCCGTTCACGTCGTCGGTGGCCCAGGTGGTGGCGAGCTCCTGGAGGACGGCGACGTTGGCGTCCTGGGGAGCGCCGTTGAGCACGGTGCAGAGCGAGTCGGTGCTGGCGCCTTCGGCGTCGCAGTGCGAACCGGTGGTGAGTCTGACGCCCAGGAAGTCCCGGTGGACGTCGGTGGTGAGTTCGACGGTGCCGGAGGCCTGGCCGTTGGCGGCGTAGGGCGGCGAGGAGATGGCGTGGATGGGGAGGTTCGTGGTGTTCAGGCCGTTGAAGGCCGTGGCCATGTTGAGCCCGACGAAGGAGTTGACGGGGTCGAGGAGCACGAGTCCCGAGAGGCGGGCGAACGCCGCGGGGTACTGCGTGCGGAGGCGGTTGGCCACGTAGCTGACGGCCTCCCCGCCGGCGGAGTGGCCGGAGAAGACGAACTTGGCGGGGAGCTGGAGACCGGGGCGGCCCGCCTTGGCCGCGGCGTCGGCGAAACTGCGGCCGAGTTTGTCGTTCGGGTCGGCGGCCTTTCCGAAGAGGTCGGCCACGTTGTTGAGGAAGGCAGTGTTGTTTCCGATGTTGGAAACCGTGCAGCCGAAGATGTCGGACGAGGGCAGGGTCGGGGCGAAGACCAGGAACCCGGCGGCGGCGTAGCGGCGGGCCACGTCTTCGAGGTGGTCGTTGGCACGGCTGAAGCCGTGCTGCAGCCAGACGGTCCCCTTGGGCGCGCCGGCGGGGAAGTACCAGTCGCCGGAACGCTTGTAGATCAGGAAGGCGCACCGGACGTCGACGGTGTTGGAGACCTTGACGACGCCGGTGGAAGCCTGCTCGGCGGCGGGAGCGGGCGAGACCGCCGCCAGGGTGGCGACGGCGGCCAGGGCCGCGGCGAGGAAGGTGCGGGGGAAGAGCGTTCGTCTGTGCGAGGTGCCTGTCATGGGGACTCCCAAGGAGGGGGTGCCGCGTGGGGTCGCGGCTTCGCCCGCCGATCCGGACCGGATCGGCGTGTTTCCTCTGTTGGAACTTTGTTTCTCTAGCGGTCCCATTGGGCCCCAGCGGGGACAGCACGTCAAGCAGTGCGACGCGGATTCTTTCGCACCTATCCGGTCCCTCGAGAGCATGCTGAAGCCCCGTCACGCGGAGTGTGGTGACGGGGGCGAAGTGCCTGTGCTCGCTGGTCAGCCCGCGGTGCCTGCGGGCCGGAATCCGGCGAGAACAGGGTGGACGAGCCGCTCGATTGCGATGCGGCGGGCGGCCCCGTCTCCCCGCGGCGGCGCGACGGGGCCGGCCACGGCCGGAAAGAACGGTGCGAGGGCGATGTGCGGAAGCAGCAGGAGCAACAGGGAGAGCAGGGCATCGACGTCGGCGTCGGTTCGCAGGTCTCCGGCCGTGACCGCTTCTTGGACGAGCGGGCGCAGTCCGGCGAGGTAGAGGTGCTGGACGGGTTCGAGTACCGCCTGGCGCACGACGGGGTCGATCTCCATGTTGGTGGCAGCGGTCACACCGCGCTCCAGGGGGTGGGTCTCGAAGTAGGAGACCCAGGCGTCCATCGCGTCGATGAGGTAGGCGGTGAAGTCCGGGGTACTGCCGTGCCGGTCGGGGCGGTAACCGTCCAGCCAGGGCCGCATCGCCGCGAAGATGCGCAGGGAGGTCTGCTCGGCGATGTAGGTGAACAGGTCGAGCTTCCCGGCGAAGTACTGGAAGAGGGATCCCTTGGCGACACCGGCCTGGCGGGCTATGACGTTGAGGCTGCCGGTCGAATAGCCGTGGGTGCCGAACTCGTCCATCGCGGCGACCAGGATCCGCTCACGCCGTTCGGGCGGGAGGTGGGTCCAGGTGGTGGTGGGCATGCGGGCTCCCTGACGATGACCGGCGGCCAGGTGACCGCCCGGTCATCGTCGGGTCCGCGCGGACACCGTGTCAACGCGAGGAGTCGCCTCGGGGTGCCTTCAGCGGGCGAGGTAGCGGCCGGCGGGGGCAGCGGTGACGACTCCGTCGCGGTAGGCGATGCGGCCGCCGACGATGGTGACCGTGGGCCATCCGCGGAGTTCCTGCCCTTCGAAGGGGCAGTGGTCCTGTCCGGACAGGAGGAGGTCGGTCGTGACCGTGCGGACCGAGTCCAGGTCGGCGACGACCAGGTCGGCGTCCGATCCCACCATCAAGGAGCCCTTGCCGGTGAGGCCGTAGGCGGCGGCCGGGTTCGCGGAGAGCAGTTCGGCGACGCGGCGCAAGGGCAGTCCGCGCTTGTGGTGGCCTTCGGAGAGCAGGATCGGGTAGAGGAGCGCGGTGCCTCCGAAGCCGGGCAGGGCGGGCCACAGGGCGTCGCCTTTGGATTCCTCCATGCAGCAGGCGTGGTCGGAGGCGATCCAGTCCACGGTTCCGTCGAGGACGCCGTCCCACAGTGCCTCGTTGTCGGCACGGGTGCGGAGGGGCGGGTTCACTTTGGCGCCGAGGCCGCGGCCGGCGGCGTCGAGGCTGTCGTGGTCCAGGCACAGGTGGTGCAGGGTCACCTCGGTGCGCAGGTCCAGGCCGGGTGAGGCGGCGCGGGCGGCGCGGGCTCCGCTGAGGGCCGCGGCACTTGAGAGGTGCAGCAGGTTCACCGGGCAGCCGGTGGCGCGGGCCAGAGCGGCGGCCTCACCGATCGCCACCTCCTCGGTCAGGGGCGGCCGGCCCTCGTGGTAGGCGCGCAGGGTCTGGGGGTCCCCGGAGCGGCGGACCCGGTCGATGAACAGTCGCATGAGCTCCGACTGCTCGCAGTGCAGCGAGAGGGAAACCCGGCCGCGGGGGCGGGCGGCTGCTGCCGCGGCGACCTCCTCCATGAGCTGGTAAAGGTGGCCGAGGTCGTACTCCTCGCCCTCCCCCGTCATCCGGAACCCCTTGGCGTCCCTGGAGTCCGCGGACAGGTTGAACCCCTTGTAGAACATGTAGTACTTGAACGAGCTGACCCCGTGCTTCGCGACGAGCTCGGGTATCTCGCGCACCTGGGCGGTGTCCATGGGGGCGAGGTGGAAGCCGTAGTCGGTGTGGCTGCGGCCTTCGACCGCGGCGAGGACCTGCGGGAAGATCTCGTCGTAGGAGCCCGTCCGGTTGAGGTAGTGCTCTCCCGTGCGGAAGTAGGAGAGGACGCTCGTCGCACCGCCCACCAGGGAGGAACGGGTCTCCTCCTCGGCGTCCTGCTCCAGGGAGCGATAGATGCCCAGATGGAAATGGGCGTCGACGGCGCCGGGGAAGACCATCCGGCCGGAGGCGTCGACGACTTCGGTCGCCTCCGAGGCGTCGATGCGGTCCGCGAGGGCCGCTATCTTGCCGTCGCGCACCGCCAGATCTGCGGTGATCTCGCCGAGGTGGGGCTGGACGAGGGTTCCGTTCTTGATGATCAGGTCGTAACGGGACATGACAGGCCGGGTAGCCGCAGACGGCACCACCCGTACCTCCCTTCCGCATCCGTGGGGTCCAGGGAAACACCGTTTCCCTTTTGCGTGACGGGCGGTCATGCTAGCTTTCCGAAACGGCGTTCCACAAGGAGAAACAGTGACCCATGAAGGTGCGTGAGCCCCGATGGAACCTCCCCTCCCCCGTGCCGCCCCCTCCCCCGCTCCGGGGCCTCTGCACGGAGTGACCGTCCTGGACTGCGCCACCCTGTTCGCGGGGCCGTTGGCCGCGACGGTCCTGGGTGACTACGGCGCGGACGTCATCAAGATCGAGCACCCGGTGCGGCCCGACCCGGCCCGCACCCACGGCCCGTCCAAGGACGGTGAGGGGCTGTGGTGGAAGATGCTCGGCCGCAACAAGCAGGCGGTCACCCTGGATCTGAGCCGGCCCGACGGAGCCGCCCTGATGCTCCGCCTGGTCTCCCAGGCCGATGTCCTGATCGAGAACTTCCGGCCCGGAACCCTCGAACGGTGGGGACTCGGACCGGAGGACCTGCACCGGGTCAACCCCCGACTGGTCGTCGCCCGTGTGACCGGCTTCGGCCAGTACGGGCCCTACGCCCGCAGGCCCGGCTTCGGCACCCTCGCGGAGTCCATGAGCGGCTTCGCGGCCCTGACGGGCGAGCCCGACGGCCCTCCCACGCTGCCGCCCTTCGGACTGGCCGACGGGGTGGCCGCGCTGGTCGCCGCCTCCGCCGTGCAGACCGCGCTCTACCACCGGGACGTGCACGGCGGGCCCGGGCAAGTCGTCGACCTCGCGATCATCGAACCGCTGCTGACGCTCCTGGGCCCGCAGCCCATCGCGTACGACCAGCTCGGCACCGTCCCCGCGCGTACGGGCAACCGGTCGGTGAACAACGCTCCTCGCAACATCTACCCCACTCGGGACGGCGCCTGGGTGGCCGTCAGCACGTCGGCTCAGTCCGTCGCCGAGCGGGTCATGAAGCTCGTCGGACATCCAGAGGTGACCGCCGAACCCTGGTTCTCCGGCGGAGCCGGTCGCGCCGCACACGCCGATCTGCTCGACGCCCAAGTCGGAGCATGGATCTCGGCCCGCGACCGGGACACCGTGATCGCCGCCTTCGAAGAGGCCGAGGCAGCGATCTCCCCCGTGTACGGCATCGCCGACATCTTCGAGGACCCGCAGTACCAAGCCCTGGACTCCCTCACGACGGTGGACGACCCGGTACTCGGCCCGCTCCGCATGCAGAACGTCCTGTTCCGGCTGTCCGCCACACCGGGCGCCATCCGCTGGACCGGCCGCGCACACGGCAGCGATACCCGGGCCGTGTTCGGCGCCAGACTCGGACTGTCGCCGGCGCGGCTCGACGAGCTCGCCACAGAGCACACGATCTGACCCGACCCTCTTGTGGAGACAGCATTGAACAGCGTCCACGGATTCCCCGGACGTCCGGTCTCGCTCGCCGGCGCTCCCGTGATCGACCTGGCCCAGCCGATGCGTCGGGGCATGCCCCAGTCGCCCAACCATCCGCCCTTCCGCATGCTCCTGGAGCGCCGGCACGGCGATCACGTACGCGATGACGGAGGCTCCGCGGCGAACGAGCTCATCGTCACCGGCGGCCACGTCGGCACCCATGTCGATGCCCTCGCCCACGTATCGCAGGCCGGACTGCTGCACGGAAACGTCCCGGCCGACTCGGTCCAGAGCCACGAGGGCTTCTCACGGCACGGCATCGAGGAGTTCCCCCCGTACGTGGGCCGCGCGGTCTTCCTGGACATCGCCGCCGTGCACGGCGTCCCGGCCCTGGCCGCCGGTTACGAGATCACCGTCGACGACCTGGAAAGGGCGCGGGATGCCGCCGGGGTCGACATCGAAGCGGGCGGGGCCGTACTGCTGGGCAGCGGCTGGTCCCGGCACTGGGACGATCCGCGCGTCTTCACGGGACAGGAGGGCGGGGCACCGGGGCCCGGCCCCGCGGCCGGGGCATGGATCGCGGACCACCACGTCCGGGTCGCCGGCGCGGAGACCATCGCCTTCGAACACATCCCACCGGGACGCGGCCACGCCGAACTCCCCGTCCACCGGCTGCTGCTGGTCGAAGCCGGCATCCACATCGTCGAGACGATGCGCCTCACCGAGCTCGCCACCACTCGGCGGCCGGAGTTCCTGCTGGTGCTCGCGCCCCTGCCGCTGGTGGGCGCCACCGGCTCGCCCGTGCGCCCGCTCGCCGTTCTGCCCGACCAGGACGGGACGGTCCCGGCATGAGCCAGAGGTATGCGGCCCGCCTCGCCCGATTCGCGGCGGCGTGCAGGGAGAACGGGATACCACCGGAGATCACGGCGGACGCGACCGCACGGACCCTGGACTGCCTGGGCAACGCCCTGGGGGCGCTCGGTGCGCACACGGGCGAGGTTTCGGGCTCCTCACCCCAGGCAGCGGCGCTGGCCTTGGCCCGTGCTGCCGGCGGCGCCGGCGAGGCGACCGCAGTGGGCAGCGGTCTGCGGATGCCGGCCGACCGGGCCGCTCTTGTCAACGGCACGCTCGCGCACGCTCTCGACTTCGACGACACGCACCTTCCGTCCGTTCTGCACCCCACCGCCGCCGTACTGCCCGCCGCGCTCGCGGCCGCCGAGGCGACGGGGGCCACGGGGGCCTCGCTGCTGACCGCGCTCGCGGTGGGCGGTGAGGTCTGCGTCCGCCTCGGCATGGCCTCCTACGACCCGGCCCTTCGGAACTCCGTGTTCTTCGAGAAGGGTCTGCACGCCACATCCATCTGCGGGACCGTCGGCGCTGCCGTCGCCGCGGGCCTGCTGTACGGACTGAGCACGGCCGAACTGGCGCACGCCATCGGCATAGCCTGCTCCATGGGTGCCGGGGTGCTGGAGGCGAACCGGACCGGTGGCAGCGTCAAGCGTCTGCATTGCGGGTGGGCCGCGCACTCGGGTGTGTGCGCCGCTCAGTTCGCGGCGGGCGGCGTCACCGGACCGCCGACCGTGCTCGAAGGACGCTTCGGTTTCCTGACCGCGTTCCTGGACGATCGATGGACGCCGGGGCCGCTGCTGGCCGGTCTGGAGGAGATGGACGCGGCCTCGAACTGGGAATACGCGCGAACCGTGTTCAAGCCGTACCCCTCCAACCACTTCACCCATCCGGGGATCGACTGCGCGCTGGCCCTGCGCCGGGCCGGGCTCCGGGCCGAGGACGTGGTGAGTGCGCAGCTCGGGGTGGCTGCACCGCCGAGGCGCACCATCGGTGAGCCGTACGCCGACAAGGTGCACCCCCGCACGCCGTACCACGCCAAATTCTCCGGCCCGTACACGGTCGCGGCGGCGCTGCTGTCTGACGTGGAGGGCGACGGTCCGGGCCTGCGGCACGCCGACTTCTCCGCGGGGGCGTTCACCGATCCGCGCCGTACCGCACTGGCGGAGCGCGTGGAGGTGGTGATCGACGCGCAGTGTGACGCGGAGTTCCCCCATGCCTTCAGCGCGGTTCTGCGGGTCACCACCCGTGGCGGGCATGCCATGGAGTCACGAGTCGCCAGCTCTCTGGGCGGCCCCGGGGCGCCGCTGTCGCAGGCTCAACTGGCGGGGAAGTTCCGGCTGAACGCGGAGGCCGTCCTTGGTCCAGCCCGCGCGGCCGGGGTGGTCCAGGCCGTGCGCGCGCTGTGTGCGGCGCCGCGTGGTGCCGCGACCAGGCTGCTGGGCCTGACCCGGATCGGTTAGGCCGTCTCTTTCGGATCTTGCCTGGGGCCGGCCGGGCGGCGCGAGGCGAGAACGCGGCGGGCGGCACGGACGACGGCCTCGTCCACCATGCGTCCGCCGGGTCCGGTGATGACTCCCGAGCCGGCCCGCGTCGCCGCGTCGAAGCGTTCCAGCAGTGCCTGCGCCTCTGCGACCTCCTGCGAGCTGGGGGTGAAGACGTCGTGGACGGTGGCGAGTTGGCCCGGATGGATGCAGGCCCGGGAGCGGTAGCCGAGCCCGCGCAAGGCCCGGGTGGTCCGGGCGAGGGCGTCCAGGTCCGTGAAGTCGGTGCTGACCGGTCCGACCGGCGGCAGCAAGCCGGCGGCAGCCGAGGCGAGGAGGATGCCCGTACGGATGGCGGTCAGGGCCGATCCCGCGGCCGCGCCGTCCGGGTCGGAAGCGTCTGGCGCCGAGATTCCCAGTTCGGCGCACAGATCGGCCTCACCGAGTTGCAGGTGGCGGACCCGGGGCGCCTGGGCGATCTGTCGTGCGTCGAGGACGGCTGCGGCGGTTTCCAACAGTGGCGCGAGAGCGAAGGTGCCAGGGGGGAGGCCATGACGCTCTTCCACGGAGGTCAGCACGGCGTGCTGGGCGGCCACTTCTTCGACACCGGCGCATTTGGCGAGGCAGAAACCGGTCACCACGGGCCCGGCAAGGTGCGCGCTCTCCTCGCGCCCGCGCTCTCCCTCGTTGACGCGGATCCACACGTCCGGCGTCAGGTGCGGACCGCGGGGATCGGCTGCCCGAGCTGCTTTCCTTTCGTCGAGCCAGGACCGCACCAATGCCAGCGCGGCTGCCTTGCCCGATTCGGGGACGGCGTCCTCCAGGTCGACGATCAGGGCATCGGCGCCCCGGGTGACGGCCTTGCGGAGCATCCCGGCGCGGTTGCCCGGAACGTAGAGGTACGAGCGGGGCGCGGCGGCGAAGGGGTGCGCGGTCATGTACGACGCTCCGGTCGGCTGGGGAAACAGTGCGGTGGCAGCGGGAGTCGGGCGGCTCGCCCACCCTAGGAGCCCGGTCTGCCGCGGTCAATGAATACGTTTCCCTGTGGGATCCGTTGTTTCTCCCTGCGCACCTAGCGGAAACGTAGGTTTTACCGGGGTGCACGTTCGGACTCTTGACACGCCGAGTGCCAGGCGGGCTGTATATGGGGACGCAAGCGAAACAAAGTTCCGTACAGGGAAACTCACTGCTCCCTTCGAGAGGAACCCGCCGCTCATGCACCTTCAGCCCGCAAGAACCGCCCGGACCCGGAGCGGTCCAGCGCTCGCCGCCCTGGTGGTGGCGGCAGCCGGCTCGCTGGTCCTCGCCGGCTCGCCCGCCCACGCGGGCAGCGCGCCCGTGACGTACGACTGCGTCTTCAGCTCCTCCCACTCACTGTTCACCACGACCGCCACCCTCACCGCCCCGGCCACCGCGGCCGCCGGTGAGAGTGTGGACGTCAAGCTCAGCCTGGCCAACAAGGGTCCGGCCAACGGCCCCGTCGCGTTGCCCGCCTCAAGCGTCGCCCCCTCGGCCAGGATCCTCGTCTCGGGACAAGCGCCGCTCACCCTCACCGCGCCGGCCTCGAACCCGCCCATCCCCGCCAAGGGCGAGATCCCGATACCCGACCTGACCGGCAAGCTCACCGTCGCGCAACCCGGCACGGTCACGCTGACTCCCGACCAGCTGACCCTCGACATCCCCAGCTACGGTCTGTCCCTCAGCTGCACCCTGCAAGGTACGGCCGTTCCTCTCCACACGATGACCGTCACACCGGCCGCGGGCAGCACCACCGCGGCCGTCACCGGCATCTCGGGCCGTCCGGCGTCCGACACCACCGGAGCCCGCCCCGGCGACGTCCTCACCCTGGCGGGCGCGGGCTGGGACGCCACGGCTCCGATCACCGCGGTCGAGCTGTGCTCCCTGGCCGGCACCGGATGCTCCGGCGCCGACCTCACTCCCGACCTGCGCGTCGGCTCCGACGGGAAACTGGCGGGCACGGTGACGGTCGGCGCCGCGGCCGCGCCCGGGCCACACCGCCTGAAGATCACCCAGGGGTCCACCACCGTTGCCTTCGTGCTCGGCGTCCTGGGCACCCGTACGCTCCAGGTCACGCCCGGCGGCGGCGGACCGGGCACGAGTGCCACCGTCAACGGAGCCAGCTTCGACCCGGGCGATGAGGTCGGCATCGTCACCCTGGACAAGGAGGGCCGGCCGGTTGGCGGGGCGGGACTCACCGCCCCCGTGGACGCGCGGGGCCACTTCACCGCCACGCTCGTACCGGCTGTCGGGGCCGTGAAGATCGTGGCGACGGAGAAGGACGGCGGCGACGCCACCGAGACCCCCTGGGCGGGCAGTGCCAACGGCGGCGGGTCGGACCAGACGCTCAAAGTGGTCGTCAGCGGTGGCGCGCTGACCATGTCGGCCGCGCCCGGCGAAGTGGTCCTCTCCCCGGTCACGGTGGACGGCACCGCGCACGACTCCACGGGAAGCCTGCGCGCCCTGGAGGTCAAGGACTTCCGCGGCACCACCGAGGGATGGTCCCTGGTCGGGGCGGTCACCGATTTCCGCAACTCCGCCGGTGCCGCGCTACCTGCGTCGGCGTTGTCCTGGACCCCGCAGTGCGCGGTCCACCCCGGATCCGCGGCGGCGTCCGTGGTCGTGCCGGGCAGTGCCGGACCGCTCAGCTCGACGACCGCAGCACCGCTGTGCACCCAGACGGCGAGCGCCGACCCCACGTCCGTCACGGGCGGCCACTTCGACGCGGGCGCTGCCTTGAGCCTGCGCGTTCCGGAGATCGTGCAGAGCGGCGAGTACGCGGCCGTGCTGCGCCTGACCCTGTCCTGATCGCGTCCTGTCCCTCCTCCGAGCAGGGTGCCAGGCGGCGAGCTTCCGGGCTTGCCGCCCGGCACCGGCGAGATCGGAACCATGACATCACCACGCAGTGACCGACCGGCCGGGCGGGCTCGCGGAGCAGCCGCCCAGGCGCTGGTGAGAACCGCCTTCCGCGTCGGCGTGGCGGCCTGTCTGACGGCTCTGGCGGCCCTCACGCCGACCACCGCCGCGGCCGCCGCCGCCGCCCCGGCCGGTGGAGCCCCGCCCGGGTCCTGGTCGGTGCAGCCGGCCGGGACCAATGGCCGGCCCGCGTTCGTCATGGATTCCGCGGCCGGATCCGTCATCAAGGACGCCGTACGTGTCAGCAACCTGTCCGACGCCCCGCTCTCCTTCCAGGTGTACGGCTCGGACGGCTACAACACGCCCCGCGACGGCGCTCTCGCGTTTCGCCAGGCCGGTGAGGCCCAGACGGGCCTCGGCAACTGGATCGCCCTCGGCACGAACGCACTCGTCGTTCCGCCGGGCCGCGCAGCGGACATCCCCTTCACGGTGAACGTCCCCGCAGAGGCCACCCCCGGCAGCCACATCGGCGGGATCGTCGCCCTCAACAATGCCGTCGAACAAGCAGGCGACGCCTCCGGGGTCGACGTGGGCATCCAGCGCGCCATAGCGGTCCGCATCCATCTGACGGTCGACGGACCGCTGACACCCGGACTCGCCGTCCGCTCGATCCGTGTGCGTCACCACCCGTCGGGCGTCCCCTTCGCCGCAGCACGCGCCACCCTCACCTACACGGTGGTCAACACCGGCAACACGGCATTGAAGCCCACCGTCTCGCCGAAGATCGAGGGACTGTTCGGCCTGCGGCACAGTGCCTTCCCCGAGCGCACGCTCCCTGTCCTGCTGCCCGGGGAGCGTGCCGAGTTCAGCGCCGACTGGCCTGACGCCCCCGGCCTCGACTATCTGAACGCCACCGTACGCGTCAGCGCCCCCGGCGTTCCCCCGGCCTCCGCGCAGAGCGGCCGGGCCGCCGTCTCCTGGTCCACCCTCGGTACCGTCGGCGCGCTCCTCGCCGTCCTGGTGTTCTCCCTGGGCTGGATTCGCCGGCAGAAGTCCGGACTCGCCGGGGAGATCTCGTGACGGCCCCTTCCGTGCCGGTGGCCCGCCGTGCCGTAGCCGGCTTCCTTTTGCTGGCCGCAGCGGTCCTGCCGCTCGCGGGTGGCTCACTCCCCGCCGCCGCAGCAGCCGGACCGGGCATCACCGTGGAAGTCTCCCGGACGTCCCCCGGTCTGCCGGTCAGAACCGTGGGCGCAGGCTGGTCGCCGGGCACGACGGTCCAGGTCGAGATCTGCGGCGGCGGGGCGCTTCGGGGCAGCGCCGACTGCGACACCCTGCGTGCCGCGGTGGCGCTGGTGGCCGCCGACGGAACGTTCCGTCTGGCCCTCATCGCCGGCGTACCCCCCAGCGCGTGCCCATGCCTTCTGCGTGCGGTGGCCGCGCAGACCGGAGCACGCGCCCAGACCCCGTTGCACGTTTCCGGTGCGGCCGAGACGGCACCTCCGGAAGCGCCCCTCCCGGCGGTCCGGGTCGATGTCGTCCGGGCGGCCCTGTCCGGCGGGCCGCGGTTCGCCGAGCTCTTCGGCGCACCCGCCCGCCGGACCCTGACGGTGACCCTGCGCAACCCCGGTGACCGGGCACTGGGGCGGGCGCCGCTGATCGTCTCCTGGGGGCCGGGCAGCACCGCCGACCTCCCGGTGGGCACACCGCTGACGGCACAACTGCCGGCACACGCGGAACAGACCTACCGCATCCCCGTCCGGCTCCCCGCCGCGGCCTTCGGCCGCTACACCGTCGGCGGCCGCTACGCCTCGGCGGAGTTCTCCGTCAGCACCGACATCTATCCATGGGGGCTGCTGGGCCTGGCCTTCCTCGCAGCCCTGCTCACCGTGTTCACGTTCGCCGTGGCCGTCCGCCGCGGTCTCGACAGCCGCCGCGCCAAGCGGCCCGCACACGTACCCCCGGCATCGCTTCCCGCCTTCGTGGAGACGGGCAGGCTCGCCGGTGTGCTCGCGGCCGGCGCGGCCGATGGCGAGCACCCCGGGCTGGTCAGTCCCCGGGCGCTGGTCCGCGAGTTGTCCGGGAAAGCGCCACTCGTCGACTTTCCCGCGTTGCGGGCGCTCGCCCTCACGCTGCGGCCGTCACCCGTAGGAGATGAGCAATGAAGGCCTTGCCCGCCGTCACCCGCTGGTACCAGGACCTGTACGCGGGTGCGGCTGCCGGGCTGGCCATCGGCGTGTACTTCGTGTCGGCACCGCTACTGGGCGGGCCGGTCGGCATGCCCGGGGAGGCGGTTCGCTACCTCCTGCTGACGGGCCTGCTCCTCGCCGCCCTGGTTGGTGCGGTGCTCCAGCGCCTGCGCCGGCGCCGGGCACGTGTCCACCGTGTCAGGACCTCGGCACGCCATGCGGTGGCGGCCTGTGCGCTGGCCGGAGCCGCCCCGCTGACCGGCTCGCCCGTGGTGTTCACATCCTTGCTGGTCGTGGCCTCACTTCTCGGTGGGGGCGCTCTCGACCTCTACCGGCCGGAGCACGCGTGGCACGCGGCTTGTCTGGCCGGGGCGGGGACGGCCGCGGCGGCGACGGCTCTCTGGGCCCGGAGCCCTCATGTGGCCTGCACCCTGATGTGCGCGTTCGCCGCCCTGCTGCTGCTTCCGGCCTGTCGGGGGGCCACTGCGGACGGTGCCGCCCAGTACATTGCCCCGCTTCGCGGGTCCACGAGTGCGGTGGGCGCGGCCGTGTTCGGTGCGCTGTTCGCCTCGTCGAGCCTTGTGGTCTTCCGGTGGGAGCTCCTCGGCCCTTCAGGCATCCGGCCGCTCGCCTACGCGACGCTCCTCGCGGCGGCGCTGACGTCCGGCCTCGCGGGGGTGGCACGGCGCCGACCGGCCCCGCCTACGGACGGTCGTACTCTGCTCCTCGCGGCCGGGCTCACGGCGGCGGTCGCGGCGGTCGCGGCAGCAGGGCATCCCTGGCAGCTCAGCCTCGCCCTGGCAGCGGTGCTCACCTGCGGGGCCGGCGCGGCCGTGCGGTCCGAATCGGCCGACGTGCACCCGGGCGAGGACACCCGGTCCGGACGCGGTCCCGTCGCCCTGCTGTTCGGCGGGGCGGCCGCGATGACCGCGATCGTCCTGTCCGGCCGGCTCCTGGGCGGCCCGGACACGCTGACGGCCGTGGGCCTGGCCCCTGTCGCGGCGGCCCTCATCCCACTGACCCGCCATCGCCGCGGTCAGCGGACGAAGCCGGACGAGCACGATGATCCAGGCGGCCGCCATGTCGTCGTGACAGCGCGCGGCCTGGCGACGCGCCGAACAGGAGGGGCGCCGGTGCGGCATCTCGACTTCACTCTGGCCGCCGGCGAGGTCACCTATCTCACCGACGTCCTCCCCGGCAGAAGGGCGGGCGCCGTACTGGCGGTCCTCGCCGGCCTGCGCAAGGCCGACAAGGGGACCTGGCGGCTGCGCGGCCACGACGTTTCCCGCGTCAGCGTGCAGGCCCGGTGGGACCTGCGGCTCTCCGCCTTCGTGGACCCGGCCGATGCCACCCGTCCAGGCGTACTGCGTCGCAGGCATCCGGCGGGTTCCGTGTCCGACGCGGTGGCGGCCGCTACGGCTCATGTGGGGCTCGCGCGGACGAAGGAGCTGACGGTCGCCGCTCTGAGGGCCTTTCCGTTCCTCTCCGCCAAGGGACCGGCCCCCTGCGGGGAGCTCGACCCAGACGAGCGCGCTCTGCTGGGACTGGCCCAAACACTCATCGGCCAGCCGGCGCTGCTCCTCCTGGACCTGACCGGACCCGGTTGCGAACAGCTGGCGACGGATCCAGCAGTCACGGCCGTTCTGGACCACATCGCCGAACGGGGAACGACGGTCCTCGTCGCCGTCCCTGCCGCGCAGGCCGTTCCCGAGCTGCGTCACATCGTGCTTCCCGCACCCGGCAGCTCCCGGACAGCCCGCTCGCGACGCAACAGAAGGGCTCTGCCTTGAAGATCTCGACGAAGAGCCGGACCTGCCGCGTGGTCCTGGCGGTAGCCGCAGTACTCACAGTGCACGGATGGAGCCCAGCGGCCTCGGCGGCGCCCGCCGATGCCGCTCCGATCGCGACGGTCCGGGTCTCCGCCACGACCGGGCTCACGGAGGGCCAGCAGATCACGGTCGACGGCACGGGGTTTCACGCCGGCCTGACCTCGGTCGCGGTCGGGCTGTGCAAGAAGGGCTACACGAGCAACAAGGACTGTGATTTGAGCGGCGGAGCACGCCTGGTCACCATCAGTCCCGACGGTTCGCTGCCGCGGGTCACACTCACCGTTCGCACCCGGGTCGCGGATGTCGACTGCCGCACCGCACCGTGCGTGGTCGGTGTCGCGCCGCTGCCCTCCGGAACCCCGCCCACGCTGATCACCGCCAACAGCGTTCAGATAGCGGTGGGTTTCGAAGGCGGGACCGTACAGGGCGAGCCGTCGGGAACCGGACGCGCCGAACCCGCGGCGTCCGCCGTGTCCACCGGCGCCGGGCAGGTTGACGACTGGAGCGGCCCGTCGACCTGGATGTGGTCGCTGTCCCTCGGTGTGGCCGCCCTCGCCCTCGTGATGGGTGTCCGTTCCCCCGTCCAGGGCCGCCGCCGGGGGGCGGCCCTGCACGAAGCCCCGCAAGACACGTCTACTGCCGGAGGAACTCCATGACATCCCTACGAAGAAGCCGGTGCGCGGGCGCGCTCGCCACGGCCGCGGCCCTGGTCGCGATGTCGGCGGCGCCCACGGCGGCCGCCGGGACGCTGACGGTCAGCAAGACGACCGGCCTCACCATGGGTGACAAGGTCACGGTGTCGGCAAAGGGGCTGAGCCCGAACCAGGGATTCGTGCCGATCGGCCTGTGCAAGCCGAAGCCGGCGGGTCCGGCGGACTGCGAAACCTCGCCCGACTCCGCCGTGATCGGAAAGACCGATGCGTCCGGGGTGTGGCACAGCGCCACAGACGGAGCTTCAACCGCCCAGGTCACCGTCAAGAGCACCGCCGGCGGGGCGGACTGCACGGCCAAAGCGGGGAACTGCGTCATCGCGGTGTCCATTTCCGCGACCAAGGAACTGGTGGAAGTACCCTTGTCCATCGCAAGGGGCGGCGCCGTCCCCAGCAGCACGCCTTCCGTCAGCCCGCCTTCCGTCAGCCCGCCTCCCGCCGGCCCGTCACCGTCCGCGGGCGGCTCGGGTTCCACGGCATCCGGGGGCAGCACACCGGGATCGCTGCCTCAGACCGGATCGACCGACGGCCTCCCGGTGGCCGTCCTGCTGGGCGGCACGCTGCTCCTGTTCGGCGGTTGCACGCTGGTGCTGCTGCGTCGCGGCAGACACGAGTAGGCCGCGGACGCTCACCGTCCCGGGCTCTCTCTACGGGGGCTGGATCACCAGCGAGATAGCGGGTCCCTTCAAGGGAATGCTGGGCACGCGTGGATGGTGATCCGGGTACGGTGCATCCGGTTGCGGGACGGGGTCCGAAGCAGGAGTAGAGAGGGGCGGGCGCCGGCGGTGGCCCGTGCCCGCTCGTCCACTCGTGCAGAAGAGTCTTCGAGCTCACCGGGAGCAGGCCGTGGCAGCTTGTGCGACACCGACCTCGGCGCCAGTGCCACGACGCCCGCGCCGATGGGTGAGCGGGTTGACCTTGGTGGCCTTCCTCGCCGTGAGCTACGGCGTCGCCGCCCTGGGGGCATTCGCCTCCGCCGATGCGGGTGAGGTCTACGGGGCACTGGACCGACCCTCTTGGGCTCCTCCTCCCTGGCTCTTCGGACCCGTCTGGACCGTGCTGTACGCCACCATCGGAATCTCGGCCTGGCTGGTCTGGCGTCACGCGGACCAACACCAGGTGCGCGGGGCACTGATGTGGTGGTCGGCCCAGCTCGTGTTCAATCTCGCCTGGACCCCGTTGTTCTTCGCTGCCCGGCAGTACGGTCTCGCCCTCTTGGACATCGTCCTGCTCTTGGCCGCGCTCGGCGCGACCATCGTGCGATTCCGGCGGCTGAGCGTCACGGCGGCGGTCCTGCTCGTCCCCTACCTGGGGTGGGTGGCTTTCGCGACCGCCCTGAACGCGTCCATCTGGCAGCTCAACTCATGAGGCTCGACGAGGACCCCCCGTCATCGCCGGCGGACGTGGTGGTGGGGCTGAGCACGGGGGCCGTGGCGCAGCATCTCGGGGTGGCTGCGACCACGCTTCGTTCGTGGGAGCGGCGCTATGCGATCGGCCCCGCCTTCCGTATCGGGGGCAAGCACCGCCGCTGGCTGCCGGAGGACATCACGCGGCTCGAGGAGATGTGCCGCCTTACGGCTCGGGGCGTTCCGCCCTCGGAAGCCGCCCGCGCCGCGCGGATCTCCGTCGCCGGAGTGTCCAGGGACACCGGTGGTGCGTCGGCCGGGTCGGGGCGGTCTCCGGGAGGCCCCAGCGCGCTGCCCCTGGGCGCGGTCCGTGCCGAATGCCGGGGGCTGGCGCGGGCCGCCGTACGGCTGGACGCCGAGGCGGTGGAGGTCTTGCTGGAGCGGGCCATCGAGGACCACGGCTGTGTGGTGGCCTGGGAGGAGATCATCGCGCCGACCCTGCACGCGGCGGGCCGTAAGTGGGTTTCGTCGGGTGAGCGCTACATCGAAGTCGAGCATCTGCTGTCGTGGCTCGTCTCATCGGCTCTGCGGCGCCCGTATCGGCGACGTCAACCGCCTCGCGAGGGGATCCGTCCGGTCGTTCTGGCATGCGCGCCGGGGGAACTGCACAGCTTGCCGCTGGAAGCCCTGTGGGCGGCTCTGCGAGAACGCGGCCTGCCGGCGAAGATGTTCGGTCCGGCGCTGCCAGTGGGTGCCTTGAGCGAGGTGGTGCGGCGGGTGGGGCCTTTGATGGTGGTGGTGTGGGCCCAGGGGCGGCCCTCGGCCGCGGCGGAATTGGTGAGTGCGGTCGAGGGCGTCGAGTGGGGCGTGCGGGGAGCGAGGTCACGCTCCATGCTGCTGGTGGCGGGGCCCGGTTGGGACTCCGTCCCGCAGGCCGGTTCGAGGCGGCTGACTGGCCTGCGCTCCGGGCTGGACCTCATCGAACAACGTCTCCTGAGCTGATTCCCGGCGGGGTGCCGGGCCGCGAGCCCCGGCTGTCTGTTCGCTCTTGGCTACGGGTCGCCCAGGCGGCGGCAGGCCGACACCACGTCGACCACGTCGGCGTACTTGGAGTCGAGGTCGAAGAGGTTGGCCTCGTGGGGGCCGGTGTCGCGGTCGGCCACCGCGTCGCGGACCACGATGGGCCGCAGCCCGTACTGGAGGGCGTCCAGCGTGGTCGCCCGTACGCAGCCGCTGGTGGAGAACCCGCCGATGACCACTGTGTCCACTCCCAGGACGTTCAGGACGTCGCGCAGCCGGGTTTCGAAGAAGGCGCTCGGGTAGTGCTTGTGGATGACGACTTCGCCCGGTTCCGGTGCGCAGTGCGCCGTGAAGGCGGCGTGGGGATTGCTCGCGCGGAAGGCATCGAGGCTGGGGACCTTGCGGGCGAAGTGCGGGGCGTCGGCGCTCGGTTCGCCGTCGTAGTGGACGGCGGTGAAGATGACGGGGAACTGTGATCGGCGCGCCGCGCGGGCGAGGTGGGCCATGGCGCGCAGGGCGTTCTCCGCGGTGTCGAGGTAGAGGCGGCTGTCGGGGACGGCGTAGGCCTGGACGGGGTCGACGAGGAGGACGGCGGGGTGTTCGCCCCAGCCGATGCGGCAGCCGAATCCGGCAGCCTCGTAGTCATCGGCGAGGGGTGTGCGCACCATGTCAGATCACTCCGTCCGCGGCGAGCTTGTCCCGTTCGGCGGGGGTCAGGCCGAGGAGGTCGCCGTAGACGTCGTCGTTGTGGGCTCCGAGTTCCGGGCCCACCCAGCGAACGCCGCCAGGGGTGGCGGAGAGCTTGGGGACGACGTTCTGCATGGGGATCTCGCCGAAGTCGGGGTGGGGAAGGCGGACGATGGCATTGCGGGCGGCGAAGTGCGGGTCGGTGAGCATGTCCGCGGCGGTGAAGGTCTTGCCGGCGGGGACTCCGGCGGCGTGGAGGGCGCCCAGCAAAGCCTCCGCGTCGAGGCCGGCGGTCCAGGTGGTGATGAGGTCGTCGAGTTCGCTCTGGTGGGAGCCGCGAGCGGTGTGTGTGGCGTACTTCGGATCTTCCGCGAGGTCTGCGCGGTTCATGACCTCGGTGAGGCGGCGGAAGACGGTGTCCTGGTTGGCGGCGATGAGGACGGCGGCCCCGTCGGCGGTCGGGTAGACGTTGCTCGGGGCCACGTTGGGCAGGACGGGGCCGGTTCGTTCGCGCTGGTAGCCGCCGACTTCCCATTCGGGGAGGAGGGATTCCATGTAGGCGAGTACGGCTTCGTAGAGGGCGGAGTCGACGATCTGACCGGTTCCGGTGCGGGTCCGGGCGTGCAGGGCCATGACTGCGCCGTAGGCGGCCATGGTGCCGGCGAGCGCGTCTCCGAGTGAGATGCCGGCGCGGGACGGGGGGCGGTCCGGTTCGCCGGTGATGTGGCGGATGCCTCCCATGGCTTCACCGATGGAACCGAAGCCGGCGCGCGGGGCGTAGGGGCCGTTCTGTCCGTAGCCAGTGACGCGGACCATGACGAGGCCCGGGTTGATGGCGCTGAGCTCGTCGAAGCCGAGGCCCCAGCGTTCGAGGGTTCCGGGGCGGAAGTTCTCGACGAGGACGTCGGCGTGGGCGACCAGGCGGCGGACCAGGTCCTGTCCCTCCTCGCGGCGCAGGTTGCACGTGACGGATTTCTTGTTGCGGGCGACGACGGGCCACCAGAGGGATTTGCCGTACGGACGCTCGCGTCCCCACTGGCGCATGGGGTCGCCGCGTCCGGGGTCTTCGAGCTTGATGACTTCGGCGCCGTGGTCGCCGAGGAGCTGGCCGCAGAAGGGACCGGCAAGCAGGGTGCCGGTCTCGATGACACGGATGTCGGAGAGGGGTCCACTCATGCGGCGAGTGTAAGTTTGGGAAACACTGTTTCGCTAGAGGAATCGGCGCGGCAGAATGCGGGACATGGACAACTCTTTGGCGACAGCAGCGTTCGCCGGACCAGGCATCGTGGAAGTGGCCCCGCGCGACGGGCTGCAGAACGAAGCGCGCACCCTGTCCCCCACCCAGCGCGTGGACCTGATCGACCGGGCCGTGGCCGCCGGCGCGCGGCGCGTGGAGGCCGTGGCCTTCGTGCACCCCCTACGCGTGCCGCAAATGGCCGGTGCGGAGGAGGTGATGAGCCTCCTCAAACGCCCACCGGGGGTCCGCTACAGCGGCCTGGTGCTCAACGCCCGCGGCATGGAACGGGCCTGCGCGAGCGGCGTACACGAGATCAACTACGTCGTGGTGGCCGGCGACTCGTTCTCACGCCGGAACCAAGGCGTGGGCACACGCGAGGCGCTGGCGGCGTGGGAGGGCATCGCCTCCCGCGCCCACGGAGAAGGCATCGGCCGCTCGCTGACCATCGCGGCCGCCTTCGGCTGCCCGTTCGAGGGAGAGACCTCCGAGGCGGCCGTGGCCGAACTGGCCCGGATCGGGGCGGAGACGGGAGCGGAGGAGATCGTCCTCGCCGACACCATCGGGGTCGGCGCCCCCGATGCCGTCACCCGGCTGCTCACGGCGGTCCGCGAGCAGGCACCCGAAGCGGTCCTCCGCTGCCACTTCCACAACACCCGCAACACCGGATACGCGAACGCCGTCGCCGCGGCAGCGGCCGGCGCGGCCTGGCTCGACTCCTCCCTCGGCGGGATCGGCGGCTGCCCCTTCGCGCCCGCCGCGACCGGCAACATCGCGACCGAGGACCTCGTCTACCTGCTGCGCCGCATGGGCCTGGAACCGGGCATCGACCTGGAGTCGGCCGCGGCGGCCGGGACCTGGCTGGGCAGCGTACTCGGCATCGAGGTGCCGGCCCTGCTGGGCCGTGCGGGGCCGTTCCCCGGACCGGCGGGTAGCAGCACGCGAGGGGACGAGTAGCCATGGGCGCACACCCGCACGGATGGTGGATCCTGCTTCACATCGTGCTGTTCGTCTTCTGGCTGGGCGGGGACCTCGGCGTTTACGTCTCCAGCCGGTACGTCCTCAAACCCGGCCTGCCCTTCGCCGCCCGCTCGACGGCCCTGTCCATCATGAGCCTGCTGGACCTGGGACCGAAGGTCTGCCTGGTACTGATCCTTCCGAGCGGCGTCACCCTCATGGCGCTGGAGCCCCACGGGGCTGAGGATCTGCTCAATGGATGGTCGGCCGCGGCGACCTGGCTGTTCGCGGGCGTCTGGCTGTGGCTGACCGTGCGCGACCACCACCAGCCGGGCCGGCACCCCTGGATACGCCGGGCCGACTGGTCGGCACGCGTTCTGCTGACGGCCGCGTTGTGGGGCGCCGGGCTCTACACCTTGCTGGCGGCGCAGCCGTTCGGGGTCGACACGAATCCACGCTGGCTCGGGGGCAAGGTGCTGCTCTACGCGACCGCGATCGCCTGCGGGCTGGGGATCCGGCTCACACTGCGCCCGTTCGGATCCGCCTTCTCGGCGCTCGCTGCTCAGGGCAGCAGTGAGCCGGTCGAGCGGGGGCTGCGCCGGGCCGTGAACGGGTGCGTCCCGTACGTGGCGGGGATCTGGACGTGTGTCCTCGCCGCCGCCGCGCTGGGGGTTCTCAAGCCCGGCGCCGATCTCTGAGCCAGGTCAGGCGACTCCGGGCCAGGTCAGGCGACTCCGGGCCGGTAGCCGAACTCGGCCGAGAGCCGCTCCACGCTGGCCAGCAGGAGCGGGGCGCACTCGGCCAGGCGGGGCTTGAAGCGGGACTGCGGGCCGGCGAGGCTGACCACCGCGATGACGTGACCGTCATGACCGAAGACGGGTGCGGCGAGCGAGGCCGAGCCGCTCTGCCGCTCCCCCACCGACATGGCGTAGCCGCGGCGCTTGGTGGCGGCCAACTCCTTGCGCATGCGCCCGGGGTCGGTGATCGTCCGGTCGGTGACGGCTTCCAGGGGGTGGCGTTCCAGGTACGTGTCGATCTCCGCGTCGGACAGGAAGGCGAGGAACGCCTTGGAGGAGCTCCCCGCGTGCAGGGGCAGCGGGATCCCCAGGGCGACCTCCATGCGCAGTTCCTGCTCCGGGACCACCTGGTCGACGTAGAGCCGGGTGTCACCGCGGCGAATGGAGAGGGTGGCGGTTTCGCCGCATTGAGCGGCGAGCCGGCGCAGTTCCGGCGCCGCGAGGACACGCAGGTCGGTGCGTGCCAGGTAGGCGCGGCCGAGGGAGATGGCGGCGGGGCCCAGTGCGTAGCGGCGCGTGACGGGGTCCGTGATGATCAGATCGCGGTTGCGCAGGGCCGTGAGGATGCGGTGCACGGCGGCCTTGGTGATGCCGAGCTCTTGGGCGATCTCGGTGATGCCGAGATCGGGGCGGCCGCTGCGGCCGAACATCAGCAGCACGTCCATGGCCCGCTCGACGGCGGCGATGGACCTGCTGCTGCTCGTCTCCTCAGTCACCGCAGATGCCCTTCTTCGCAATGGGTTCGAGGCATGCCCCGACATGTCGGAAGCATAACGCCGATTTCCCCATGGGAAACAGTGTGTTCACCAGCGCCGTTCTCGTTGACACCCCAGAGAAGCCATCGTTACGCTGATGGAGACAGTGTTCCACTAGAGGAAACAACGACATACGGGGGTGCGATGACCACAGTCATCGACGAGACGACCTTCCGTCAGGTGCTGTCCCGGTGGCCCAGCGGCGTCGCGATAGTCACCACTGCCGGCGAGGACGGCTGGCACGGGATGACGGCAAGCTCGTTCAGCAGCGTCAGTCTCGCCCCACCCCTCGTCCTGGTCTGTCTGGACCAGCGGATCCGCTCCCACGAACTCCTCCTACGCAACGGCGTCTTCGCCGTCAACGTCCTGGGCCGGGATCACCTCGCCCTGGGACGCAGGTTCGCAGGCATGGAGCCCGGCGTCACCGACCGCTTCGCAGCGGGTGACTGGCTTCCGGGCGCCACGGGCAGCCCCGTACTGACGGACTCGGCCGCCTGGGTCGACTGCCGCGTGCTGCACCGATACCCCGGAGGGGACCACACCATCTTCCTCGGCGAGGTGGTCGCGGCCGGAACCCCGCGGATCACCTCCCCGCTTCTGTTTCACTCGCGCTCCTGGGGACAGCTCGCCGACCCGCTCCCGGACCAGGTGGACCTGGCCGATACCGGCCTGACCGCCGCGGCGGCCTCACCGCGCAGTGCGCGGCTGACCCAGGCACTGAGGCGGGCAGGCATCAGGGTGCGCCTGAGGCCGGTCGGTTCCGAAGGCGCCGAGACCGCGCCGGTGGAGCCCGACGGCCTGCGTTGCACATCGGTCCACGTCAACGACAGCGCCGCCGTGATCGCCGCGGCCGAGGCGGGCTTACCCGCCGTCGAGCTGACCGTCCCGGCGGACGGCCGCGGCGCGGCGGCGGCCGGCGCGGTCCAGACTCTGCGGACAGCGGGGCACCAGGACACCCTCGTGGTCGCCCGGGTCGGCAACGCACTGCACCCGGGGCTGGCCCGGGCCGCCCTGCTGACCGTGCAACGGCTGGCCGCCGCCGGATGCGGCGAAATCGTCCTGGAGGAGCCGGCCGAGGGTCCCGACGAGGCGGACGGCGTCTCGCCCCTGGCGCTGCGCCGTCTGCTCCAGGACGCGGTCCCCGAGGCGGGACCCGTGCCCCTGCGCCTCGCGCTGCGCGACCACCACGGCCTCGGCCTGGTCAACGCATTGACCGGCATGAAGAGCGGGGTCCGGCACTTCGACACCCACCTCGGCGGCCACGGCGGCCTGCTGGCCACCGAAAGACTGGTCCTGCTCTGCTCACGCGTGGGCGTGACCACTCCGGTCGACAGCGCGTCCCTTCGGGCCCTGCGCACCGAACTGGCAGTGCTGCGCCGGCAGCAGCGTGCCGCACCCGTGTCCCGCTCCCCTCAACGGACGGTCTCCTCCCATGCCCCCGAATCCCAGTAAGGAGCCAGCGCCGATGACCACGCACCAGCTCACGGGCGAGCGCCTCGTCGACCGGATGACATCTGCCGAGCGGGCCCGTGCCGAGCGTGTCGAAGCCGTACTTCCGGCCCTTCGCGAGGCGGCCGTCGAGGCCGACGCGAACGCGGCGTTCCCGGTGGGCCACACCGCGTTGCTCCGGGAGGCGGGGCTGCTCGGCCTGGTCGTGCCCGAGCAGTTCGGCGGGCTCGGCGGAGGCCTGCGCGACCTCGCGGCGGCGACCTACGCCATGGGCACGGCCTGCCCCTCCACCGCGCTCGCCTACTTCTTCCACAACACCAGCGCTTCACGTGGCCTGTTGCCCCTGGAAGCCATCGGCGCGGGTCTGTTCACGCCGCAGGAGACCCCGGTCGTCGCGGCCTTCGCCGAGCGCGTGCTCACCACGATGGCGTCGGGCTCCTGGCTCGCGAACTTCGCGAGCGAGTCCGCCAAGAGCTCTGCCGCGAACATCTCCATCGCCACCACCGCCTCGCGCGCCGAGGGAGGCTGGGTCCTTTCCGGTGAGAAGTCCTTCGGCTGCGCGACAGGCGTGGCGGACATCTATCTGGTCACCGCCCGGCTGGAGAAGACCGAAGACGCCGACGGCCTGGCCATGTTCCTCATGGAGCGCGAGGCCGCCGGGGTGACCTCCCGGCCGCCGTGGAACGGGCTCGGCATGCGCGGCAGCGCCAACCACGGCATCCGGCTCGACGAAGTCTTCGTGGCCGACCGCGACGCACTGACCCTTCCCGGGGCCTTCACCCGCATGCTGCAGGTGAGCCGTGGCAGCTTCGTCGGCAACCAGCTCGCGATCGCCGCTGTCTACACCGGTGCGGCGCAGGCAGCGTACGACTACACGCTGGAGCGGCTGACGCGCAAGACCTTCGCCGACACGGGCCGGCCGATCGCTTCCTCGCCCATGCACCAGGTGCTCATCGGGGACATGACGCAGAACCTGGCGACCGCATACCAGTGGCTGCGGCGCCAGCTCGAGCTGGAGACCTCCCAGCCTCCCATCAGGCCGAAGTCCGAAGTGTTCAGCCAGTGGCGACTGGGCAAGGGCGCGGTCACCGAGGCCTGCTTCGCCGTCGCCCTCGGCGCCCTCAAGGCATCCGGCACCTCAGAAGCCCGCATGGACGGAGTCATCGGCCGCACCTTGCGCGACCTCGCCATGGGCCTCGTGATGACCTTCCCCGCCGAGCGGGGTCGCCTGGAGGTGGCGAGGATCGCCACCGAGGCGCAGGAGAACGCGCTGTTCGCGACGTTGGGGGAAGCCCTGTGACTCTCTCGACCGGCTTCCCGGGCGGCCTGCCGGGCAGCCTCCCGGCAACCAGCGACTTCACGGACGGGGTGTGGCGGCGATGTGCGGTTCCCCTCGGCTTCGCATTGGAGGACCCCGACACGGGCGAGGTGGTCCGCCCGGCGTTCGGCAGCGACCCTGAACGTATCGAAGCCGCCCTGGCGGCCGCGTCCGCCCTGCACGGTTCGGGTGCCTGGTGCGACCTGGGGGACGAGGCGCGCGCCCGGGCCCTGGACAGTGCGGCCGGATCGGTCGAACGAGCCGCGGGCGACATCGCGGCGGCGGAGGCCTTCGCGACCGGCGTGCCGCTCTCCCAGACCGCCGCCCTGAGTGCCATTCTCGCCGGGTCCTTCCGGATCGCGGCGGCCCAGTTGCGCGGCGGGCTGCTGCGGCGCACCGTGCCAGGACAAGGCGGCCGCCCCGTCCTGGTCAGACGCGCCGCACTCGGGCCGGCCTTGTGCGTGCTGCCGTACAACGCTCCGGCGCCGATGGCGGCTCACAAAGCGGCCAGTGCACTGGCAGCGGGCTGCCCGGTCATCGTCAAGGCGCCGGAACTCGTACCGTACGGGACCCAGTTGCTGGTGGAGGCCGCCGCGCAGGGGCTGGCCGCGGCGGGGGCACCCCGAGCGGTACTGCAGTTGCTGCACGGGGACGCTTCGACAGGTGCCCTGCTGGTGGCTGACGAGCGTATCCGCGTCGTCTCCTTTACGGGTGGGACCGAGGCCGGCCGGAAGATCGGCGCCGCGTGCGGTCTGGCCCTCAAGCCCGCGCAACTCGAGCTGGGCGGCAACAATCCCCTGCTCGTTTTGCCGGGCTCCGATCCCGAGGCCGCCGGGCGGATGGCCGCCGAACTCCTGACGACGCTCAACGGCCAATGGTGCAGGGCGCTGGGCCGGCTCATCCTGCCGGCGGAACTGGCATCGGACGTTTTGGATGCCACGGGCAGCGCGCTGGCCGCACTGCGGGTCGGCGCGCCGCTGGTCGCGGGAACCGGCTACGGCCCGCTGGCGCACTCGGGCCACCACAGGGCGCTGACGGCGAGCGTACGCGGGTTGACCTCGGCCGGCGCGAAGGCGCACACGTGGACCGAGGTACCGGAGCGTGGCAGCTACTTCGCCCCGCTGCTGATGACCGGAGCCCCCGAGGGCGCGACCCGCCGGGAACTGTTCGGCCCGGTCGCGGCCGTACATACCTACGAGCGGGAGGAGGAGGCACTCCATCTCGCCAATTCCAGCGGCTACGGACTGGAAGGGTACGTGTGCGCCGCCGACCCCCAGGACGGGCTGCGCGTGGCCGCCGGCATCTCTGCCGGCGAGGTGAAGGTGAACGGCTCCTCGGTGATGAGCCTGCACATGGACACGCCCCGACCGGCCTGGGGCCTGTCCGGTCTGGTCGACGAGGGGAGCGCCGAGACACTGCTGCACTTCACGGGCACCCGGGTGACGGGCGTGGAGGCGGGCTTCGCCGCACGGACAGCAGGCGGGCACGGTGAGGGCCGGTGAGCGCCTCTCCGGCTACGAACGTCAACGCGCGGGTCGTCATCGTGGGGGCGGGTCCGGTCGGTCTGACGGCGGCGCTCGTACTGGCCCGCCGGGGCCTGCCCGTGACCGTGCTGGAGGCGGGGTCACAGCTTGCGGCGGAGTCCCGGGCCTCGACCTTCCATCCGCCCACACTGGAGATGCTCGCCGATCTGGGTGTCGGTGACGCGCTCATGGAGCGGGGGCTGGTCGCAGGGTCCTTTCAGTTCCGCGACCGGAACGAGGGGCCCGTGGCGACGCTGGACCTGTCACTTCTGGCCGGGGACACCCGATTCCCCTTTCGGCTCCAGTGCGAGCAGAACAAGCTCACCCCGCTGCTCTTGAACGCGCTCGGGCGCTACCCGGGCACCGAGGTGCGCTTCGGTGCACGCGTGGCCGCGGTGGAGCGGACCTCGCGGGGTGTCCATGCCGTCCTCGGCGACGGAAGCAGGGTGCGGGGGGCATGGCTGGTGGGCGCCGACGGGGCGCATTCGGCCGTACGGCATTCGGTCGGGGCCGAGTTCCACGGGATGACCTATCCGGAGCGGTTCATGGTCGCCTCCTTGAATGAGGACCCCGGGGCCGTTCTGCACGATCTGGCTCCCATCGCCTATGTGCTGGACCCCGACGAGTGGATGGTGCTGCTGCGGACCCCCGACCACTGGCGGGTCCTGCTGCCCACTCCGGAGGGCACGTCCGACGAAGCCGAGCTGCTCCGTCTGCCGCGAAGGCTGCTCGACATCACGAGGGACGTACGGGGACCCGACATCGCTCACGCCAGTGTCTACCGCGTACACCAGAGGGTGGCCGGGACCTTCCGCAGCGGGCGGGTCCTGCTGTGCGGCGACGCCGCACACGTCAACAACCCCCTGGGCGGCATGGGCATGAACAGCGGCATTCACGACGCCGTACTGATGGGCAGCGCTCTGGCGGATCTCATGACGGGCGAGGGGTCCGAGGAAGAGCTGATCGCCTGCGCCGAGGAACGACGCACCTGCGCGCTGCGCTACGTCGGCGCCGAGGCGCACGCGAACTGGGAAAGGCTGCGCACCAGGGACCCGGCGGAGCGAGCCCGACTTCTGGCGGATCTGCGGGCCATGACAGCGGATCCCGTCGCGGCGCGACGGTCCTTGCTGCGCAGCTCGATGATCGATTCGCTGCGTGGCGCGCGGTGGTCTCGGTGACAGGGCCTCTGCCGGGCGGCAGCGGCGCATTCATCACGGTGGACAATCCGGCGTGCACGGCTCGGCCCGTGGGAAGCATCCGCTCGCACACGGCGTCGGACGTGGACGCCGTCGTCGACGCTGCTCACGCCACGGCGCCCGGCTGGTCCGCTACGGCTGTAGCGGACCGGACTTCGGCGCTGGACCGGATTGCCGACGGCCTGGAGTCTTCGGCGGAGGAGCTCGCGATCCTGCTCGCCCGGGAGTCGGGCAAGCCGCTCGCGGACTGCATGGGCGAGGTGGGGTACGCATGCGCCGTGCTGCGCTGGTATGCCGCCGAGGCCCCGCTCCTGCTGTCGCCACGCGCGGTCGACGACGCACGGGGTCGGCTGGAGCGGCGCTACAGGCCGTTCGGGGTCGTCACCGCGCTGACTCCGTGGAACGCCCCGGTGATCCTGACCGCCGTCAAGCTCGCCCCCGCGCTCGCCGCGGGCAACACCGTGGTCGTCAAACCGTCGCCGCTGGCTCCCCTGGCCGTCTCCGCCTTCCTGGACGGCGCGGCTCGTGAGCTCCCCGCGGGTGCGGTAGGGGTGTGCCACGGGGGTGCCGAGGTCGCGTTACGGCTGGCCGGCCACCGGAAGGTGGGGAAGCTGTCGTTCACCGGCGGGGCAGTGGCCGGGCGGGAGGTCGGCGCTGCCGCGGCGGCGGCGCTGACGCCGACCACGATGGAGCTCGGCGGCAACGACGCCGCGGTCCTGCTGGACGATGCCGAAATCGCGGCGGCTGACATGGACCGCCTTGTCATGGCGAGTTTCGCGACGGCCGGTCAGGTGTGCATGGCCGCCAAGCGGGTCTACGTCCCGAGGGCCCGTCTGGAGTCCTTCGTGGAGGAGTACGTGTCCGCGGCCGCGCGGGTGCTGCGGCTGGGTGACCCCTTGGCGGCGGGTACCACCGTGGGTCCGGTGATCTCACGCCAGGCCGCGGACCGCGTGCGCAGTCTGATCGCGGACGCCCAGGAGCGTGGGGGAACCGCCGTCGAGCTGGGGACGGTACAAGCCGGCGCGGATCTGCGGGGTGGGCATTTCGTCCGGCCCACCCTGCTCCTGGGGCTGGGGGACGATGCACCACTGGTGTACGAGGAACAGTTCGGGCCCGTGCTTCCCGTGCTGGTGTACGAGGACGAAGCCGACCTGGTGGAGCGCGTGAATGCCGGACCGTACGGCCTGGCGGCATCCGTGTGGAGCACCGACGAGGAACGGGCCTTCGACCTGGCGGCCCGGCTCGATGCCGGATTCCGTTTCGTCAACACCCACAACCGGACGGGGATGGCGTTGCGGGCCCCCTTCGGCGGGGTCAAACGCAGTGGGCACGGCCGCGAGTACGGGGCCGAGGGGCTGATGGAGTACGTGCAGCCGGTGCTCACGCACGCCCCGGCCGCCTTCCGGGCGGGGGGTGCGGGCATGGCTCCCGGCGCCTATCCGGCCGGCGGTGCGGGGGCCTGAACGTCTCCCGGCTCCAGGTGGTCGACGACGACACGACCGGCGAGCAGCGGTCCCAGCCACGCTGCCAGGTGCCGGTGTTCGGGGTGTCGCTGGTAGGCGGCGAGTTCGCCTGCGTCCGCGTGGCGGGTGGTGAGGACGAGGTCGTAGGACAGGTCCGATCCGGTGATGTCGAGGCCGACCGTCAAAGACCGGATCTGCGGTACGGAGTCACCGAGGCGCCGGAGTCGTTCGGCGGCCTCGGGGGCCTGGCAGGGATCGGTGAATCGCATGACAACAACGTGTACGAGCAAGGCACTTGCTCCTTCCGGTCGCGGATCCTCCCCCTGTCGCGGGAGGGCGCACCGAGTGTATGTTTGGGAAACACTGTTCCGCTAGAGGAACCAATGGGGATCGCTATGGACGAAGCGCGCACGTTCCGTGTCGCGGCTGCCCAGTTCGAAGTGGGCCGGAACCGCAAGGAGAATCTGGCCGCCTGCATCAGGGGGATCGACGCCGCCGCGGAGCAGGGCGCGATTCTCGTGGTCCTGCCGGAGTTCTGCAATCACCTTTCCTGGTACGACGACCGGGACCAGGCCCTGGCCGCCTCCTGCCGGCCGGAGGACGACTTCCTGGCGCCGGTCGCCGAACGCGCCGCCCACCACGGCATCTACGTCAAACTGCACGTCACCCTGGCCTCCGGGCCCCACGACGCGGAACGCATCACCGCAGCGAGCCTGCTCTACGGGCCGGACGGGGCCCTGATAGGAACTGCGGACAAGCAGGTCCTCATGGGCAGCGAGAACGACCACCTGGACCCCGCCACGGAGGCCGGTCCGGTCGTCGACACCCGTCTGGGGCCGGTGGGCCTGTACTCCTGCATGGAAGGGGTCATCCCCGAGGTCACCCGGGGACTCGCTGTGCGCGGGGCCCACCTGCTGCTGAACAGTCTCAACTCCTTCGCCCTGGACGAAGCCTCGCTGCACATCCCGGTGCGCGCCGCGGAGAACCGGGTATGGGTGATCGCGGCCAACAAGGTGGGCCCGCTGCTCCCGGCGGACCGGATCGACGCGATCAGCGCCGCCATGGGAGTGCCGCCCGAGGCACTGGACGGCGCGGGCGAAAGCCAGATCGTCGCCCCTGACGGCACGGTCGTGGCCAAGGGGCCACGGCGCGGGGAGGCTGTGGTGGTCGCCGACATCCGGCCGGCCGCAGCGGCCGACAAACGCCGGATGGACGGCACCGACGCGTTCGCGGTGCGCCGGCCCGCCCTCTACCGGCCGATCGTTTCGCCGCCCGTCCCCGCTCCCGCCTTCGCAGGGATCCGCGCCGAGCGCGTGGAGGCCGCAGTCGTGCGGCCTTCCGGCAGCGGCCGCCCGGCCCTCGACGACGCGGCCAGGCTGGTGCGTTCGGCCGCGGGACGAGGGGCGAGCCTGATCGTGCTACCCGAACTCTTCTGGCACGCGGGCGGCGTCCTCTCCGATCCCCGCCGCGCCACTGAGGACGCCCAGAACGTCCTGCGGGCCCTGCGGACGGCCCTGGAGGGCAGCGCAGCCCACCTCGCCCTCACGCTCCCCCTGCCCGCCGGTCACGCCGGCGTGCTGCTCGACCGCGACGGCCCGGTGCTGACCCAGCACCAGCTGCACGACAGCGTCCGGCACCGCGGCTGGGGTAAGGCGGGCGGGGCCGAAGCCCTGCTCACGCACGACACGCCGTGGGGCCGCGTCGCCGTCGTCCTGGGCGATGACGCCGTCCAGCCGGAGACCTTGCGCCTGGCCGCGCTCATGGGCGTCGACACGGCGGCCGTCTGCCTCGGCGCGACCGAACCCTGGGAGCTGTCCCTCGGCCTGCCGGAGCGGGCCGCGGAGAACCGGATGAACCTGGTGGCCGCCGGCCACACCGGCGGTGCCATCCACGCGCTGCCGGTGGAGTTCGGTCTCTGGCGCTCCCGGCACGCCGTCTTCGACGGGACCATCAGCACGCCCGCCATCACAGCCGCAGGTCCCGGCCTCACCCTCGCTCACGTCCACCCCCGCCAGGCCGAGAACCGGCTGGTCTCCAGGGCCACGGACCTGGTGGACGGCCGTCCCTGGAAACTGGCCGACGCCCTGGTGGCGCCCCGGCCCGGCGCCCCGGAACCCGCACCCCTTGCGCACCCCCACCCCGGTCAGTGAAGGAGCGACGTGCCCGAGACACTCAAAGCCGTACAGGACATGACGGACGAGGCTCCGGTCACCGATGTGACCGAAACCTTCATCCAGTGGCAGGACCTGCTGAACGAGCTCAAGGAGAAGGTCTCCGACCGCTTCGAGCTGCGCCCCGACCCTTCCACCGACGGCTTGAAGTCCTTCGGTGAGGACGGCGGCCCGCGGGGTTCACTGGCCGGCTACACCGGCCCCGAGGTGGACTGGATGATCCACTCGTGGGTCGGCGATCCCGAGCACGGCTTCGTCAACCTCCACCTCACGGTCTGGCTGGGCCCGCACGTCCGGGTCCCGCACCTGGGCCTCGCCCTGCTGTGCTGGCCGGGCGGCTGGTTCTACCTCGATTCCGTCCCCCGCACGAGCCTGGTGGCCGACGGCGAGTACTACGACCGCTACTACGCGCCCGCCGAGGAGGAGTGGCTGGCGGTGCGCGAGGAGTACGAGGACCTGTCCTGGTTCACCAGCCGCACCGGCTTCATCCGGGGCAGCCTCTCCCCCACCGCCTACTGCTATTCCATGCCCCGCGACGAACGCCACGTCGAGCTCGTGCGGCGCCTGATGCACGACCAGGTCGACCGCTGGCTGGGCTGGGTGGACGCGGCCGAGCCGGTGGCGGCCGAGGAGCGGGAGACCCTGGCCGCCTCGGACCTGGCGATCCGCCGCAACATCGTGGAGCGCGACCCGGCCAACGTGATGGCCGTCCGGTACTTCGGCGAGCAGGTCACCGACCGGCTCGTACGGGCGCTGTGGGGCGGCGACCGCAGCCTGCCGAGGCCCTCGTGAACCAGGTCCGCTCCGTGTGGTGGGCCTGCCGGGTCCCCGGCCTCAAAGAGCCCTTCGACACCGCGCACTTGAGGATCTTCTACCCGGCCCGGGCCACCGGCTGCGACACCGAGCGGCTGACCGGCATGGTGGCGGCCGACGCCGGCCGGGGCCCGTTCCCCGTCGTGGTTCTGCTGCCGGGCATCAATGTCCCGGCCGACTCGTACCGCTGGCTGGCCGTCCTGCTGGCAGCCCGGGGATTCGCCACCGTGACGCCCGAGCTCGTCGGTGAACTGTTCGCCGGGAACCACGGGGTGACGCCGGGCATCGACCTCGAGGCGTGCGGTCCGGCCTCGTACGGCACCCGGGCAACGACCCCCCTGATCGGCGCGGTCCTCGGCGCCCTGGCCGAGCTCGCACCGGCCTCCCCTCTCGCGGGGCTCCTCGACACGAGTCGGGTGGTCGTAGGCGGTCACTCGGCCGGCGGAACCGTGGCACTGCAGTCCGCCGCCCATGTGCGCGGTCTGCGCGGCGTGTTCACTTACGGCGCCCACACGCTGGTGGCGACAGCCCTGGGCCATCCGCCGGGTACCGTCCTGCCGGTCGGAGGGGGCGCTCCCGTCCTGCTGATGTCCGGCGAGCACGACGGGGTGATCGCCGCGAGTGCGGACCGCTACGGCCCGCAGGCCGGTGCGGGCGAGGATCCCGTCGCCCGCACCTTCCACGACGCCCTCGCCGACGCGGGGGGCGCGCACGCATGGGTGAAGGTCGCCGCCGCGGGCCACTTCACGATCTGTGATCCCGTGGACCCGACCAGCGCCCGGGGCTTCCTGGAGACGTCACAAGCACCTGCGAGCGACGCCCGCTCCCTCATCGGCGCTCTGGTGGCGGCGTTCTGCACGGCGACGCTCGCGGCGCGTCCGACGCGAGCGGACACCGAGGCGTTCACCGCACTGCTGGCGCCTCCCCATCCCGGGCTGGTCTCCGTCCTACGCCGCTGACCTCAGCCTTCTCTTCTCGAAAGGTCTGGAACCACGAGGTGTCACACCGATGCTGAAGAACTTCTGGTACGCGGTCGAGTTCTCCGACCGGGTGGACCGCAAACCCCTCAAAGCCGTCTGTCTCGGCCAGTCCCTCGTCTTGTACCGCACGGCGGCCGGCCTGCCGGTCGCCCTGTCGGACCTGTGTGCGCACCGAGGTGCCGCGCTGTCCGCCGGCACCGTCAAGGACGACTGCGTGGTGTGTCCCTACCACGGCTGGCGCTTCGACCCCGAGGGGGCGTGCACCACGATTCCCGCCAACCAGCCCGGCCGGGGCATCCCGAAGAAGGCGCGGGTGGACTCCTATCCCGTCCAGGAGCGGTACGGCTTCGTCTGGGTGTTCCTGGGCGACCTCCCCGAGGAGGAACGGCCGCCGATTCCCCACTGGCCCGAGTTCGACGACCTGGTGCAGAACGGCGGCCGGTTCAAGGCGGTGACCGGTGAGTACCTGTGGCACTCCAACTACGAGCGGATCCTGGAGAACGGCTGCGACATAGCCCACACCCCCTTCGTGCACGCGGGCGCTTTCGGCAACCCCGACCGGCCGGAGGTGGAGGAGTACACGGTCGAGCAGCCGGACGAGTGGTCCGCCTTCGCCACCGTGGCCCTCAACCCACCCGCCGCCAAGGGCTTGTGGAGCAAGCTGTACACGGACCGCCGTTCCCAGGGCAAGGACCGGCCGCCGGTGGTGACCACCGCGGGCTGGATGCTGCCCAACCTGATCAAACTGCACGTCCGCCTGCCACTCGGCAACATGATCATCTACGACACCAACATCCCCGTCGACGAGACCACCACTCTTGTGAAATGGGTGGCGCTGCGCGATTTCTTCACCGGTGACTGGGCGGACAAGAACGCCCGCAAGAGAGTCCTCGGGATCTTCGACCAAGACGCACCGGTCGTCGACGGGACCCGCCCCGAACTGCTGCCGGCCGACCTCGGCGCCGAGCTCCACCTGCGCTCCGACATGATCTCCGTCGCCTACCGCCGACGCCGTCAGGAACTCGCCGCGAAGGGATGGGCGGTGAGCGACGCCGACCGCATCATCGGCGACATCCCGGAACGCAGCGCCACCGTGATCGCCTCCCCCGGTCGACGCGCGGTCCCCGAACTCGCCCGGGCATGGGAACAGAAGGCCCAGGGCTTCCACCCCACCGTCGATGGGGCCCAGTCCCCCGCACCGGCACGTGACAAGGAGTAGCCGCATGACGTCCTCTGACCGCCCGCCCGGCGCCTCGAACGGCGGGACGACCCCCGCCGCCAGGCTGTCCCGAACCGTCGTCGATGCCCTGCTCGCCGGGACGGCTCTCGAGGAAAGGGCCACGCCCTGGGCCGTACTGACCACCCCGGCCACCACCGATCCGGTGGGCTCCGTACGGTACTTCCGTAGCGCCGGCGCCGGCCAGCCGGGCGTCGACGCGGTCGTCACCGTCTCCCTGGTCGTGCCGGCCTTCGGCCTCGACAGTCACATGGTCTTCGCGTTCGGTGCCGCGGACTCCCCGCTGCCGCACTTCACCCTGGACTCCGTGCAGGCGGGCGGCGGGTACGCCTTCCACCTGGATCTGGTGCAGCGCGTCGACCTGGCCGTGAGTCCCGCCTACGCGGACCTTGCATACGGGCCGCTGACGGAGCCGTTCGCCCGTGCCTCGGAGATACCCGGGCTCACCCCCGCGGCCATCAGCCCCCGCCAGCGCTCCCTGATGTCGCCTTGGATGCTCGTACACCGCGCCGACGAGGCGGCCCTGCGGGCCATCACCCCGATCGCCGAGGAATACCTCCGGCACTGGCTGGAGCTGGCCCGGGCGTTCCCGGCCGATGCCGCAGGCGAGGCCAAGGAGGGTGATGCCCCCGTCCGCGACGGACGCCTGCGCCGGGCTCTGTTCAGCCGGGAGATCGACCCGGTCTGGTCCCAGGTGGACCGGCTGCTGGGCACGGCCGTCACCGACGGCCTGCGCGGGCTGCTGACCACCGGCAGACTGCCCGACGAGGAGACGGCGGCATGAGCGACGCCTCCGGGCCCGGGCCCAGCGAGTGGCAGCAGCGCATCGCGGGGGAATGGCACGGCCGGCCCTCGCTGTTCGACGCGCAGGGAACCTGGTGCGGGTACGAGGACATCCGCCGCTCTTCGGAGTTCACCGATGAGGGGACGGTGTACCGGATGGACGGCGGCCTCCTGCAGGGTGGCCCGCTCGCCGGCCGTTTCCAGCTCGCCGCACCGTTCGCCTTCGCGGTCACGGACGCCGACGACAACCGTCTCTACAGGGGACCCGACTTCCACGGCAGCGGGCAGCCCTACGGCTCCTTCGTCGACGCCCACTACTACGGGCCCGGCTGGCAAGTGGCCCTCAACACCTGGAACCACGTTCTGCCCGACGGGGTGACCCAGGTCTACTCCTCGGTACTGCACCAGGGCTGGACCGTGATCGGCTGCTTCAACGGCGTGTACGTACACACCACCGACCACGACGACAACGAGACCACCCGCGACCACGTCGCGCGGCACGTCGCGGCCGAAACCGGCGCCGGACCCGTGCCGTGGATCTTGCCCACCAAGCAGGCCGGCCGGTTCACGGGCTCGTGCGAACTGTGGAGCGCCGAGCAGAAGCACCTCGGCGACGTGGAGGTGGAGATCGCCCTGCGGCCCGTGGACCTGCTGCGCACGCGGCACCGCGTCACCTGGCGCGGAGCGGGCCTGGACCGTTCCTTCTCCGTGGAACGGCGGCGCGACGGCACCCGCGAATTCTGGGAGGGGCCGGACGCGTGGGGCAACGCGCAGGCCTTCGGCCGTGCCAACTTCCCGCTGTGGCACTTCACCAGTGGTGACGTACACCGCGTGCGCGGGCGGGAGTTCGTCCTCGATGCCCGCCCCGCGATGGCGGCGGGCGGCCGTCTGGCCGTGACGTACGAGCTGTTCGGCGGGAACGCACTGGCCGCCGTCCTGCACGGCGTACTCGACTGGGAGGCCACGCCATGACCTCGACCGTGGTCATCACCGGCGGCACCCGGGGAATCGGGTACGGGCTGGCCCGCGCGTTCCTCGACCGCGGCTGCCGGGTCGCCCTCTGCGGGCGGGACGCGACAGGCGTCGAGGCCGCTCTCACGAGCCTCGCAGGCGGCTCGAAGGCCATCGGCCACGTGGCGGACGTGACGGACAGGGAGCAGGTTGCCGGGCTGTGGAAGGCGACGGAAGAGGCCTTCGGACCCGCGGACACATGGATCAACAACGCCGGGGCGACCACAGCACGCAAGCCCTTGTGGTGCCTTGACGCACAGCAGGCCGACAGCGTGACGGCGGTCAATCTCCGCGGCGTCGTCAACGGCAGCGCCGTCGCAGCGGAGCACTTCCTGCGTCTGGGCCGCGGTCGGCTGTGGAACATGGAGGGCTTCGGTTCCGACGGCCGGATCATGCCCGGTCTGAGCGTCTACGGCGCGAGCAAACGTGCCGTCAGCTACCTCACCCACGCGCTGGCGGCCGACCTCCGCAAGGAGCAGGACACCCGGACCCACGACGTCCGGGCGCTGCTCCTGTCGCCCGGCATCGTGGTCACAGACCTGCTGCTGCACGACTACACGCCCGCGGAGTACGCGAAGGCGCGGACCGTGCTCAACATCCTGGCCGACCGGGTCGAGACGGTCACACCGTGGCTTGCCGACCGGGTGCTGGCCGACCGCACGGCCAACGGCGGTCGGGTGGCGTGGCTGACGGGCCGCAAAGCGGCCGGGCGGTTCGCCACGGCCGCGCTGCGGAAGCGGTCGGTGCTGCCGGAGGAGCTCCCCGGGGCGCCGGATCGGGAGGGAGCCTCGTGAGCGGAGCCTTGGACTATCCCCTCTCCCTCGCACTCGAGGACTTCGTACCCGTCATCCTGACGGGCATCGGGGCCACCCTGCTGATCGGTCCGTTGCGCGCCCACAGCATGACCGCCGGGCGCACCGCCACGGCGGGAACCGCGCTGGTCCTCCTCGGCGGGCTCTCGAAGGCCACGTGGAAGCTGCTGGTGGCCTTGGACGGCCCGGACCTCCAGGTTCTGAACAAGGCGCTGTTCCCCTGCCTGTCAGCGGGCTTCCTCCTTCTGGCCCACGCGCTCCTGACCCTGCCCGCCGCACGCGAGCGCGAGCCGGAGCCGGTTCGCACGACCCCGCCGCTGTGGGGGTTCGCGGTGGTCTGGGCGGCCACGGGCGCCGCCGGCCTGCTCCTCACCTCGACGGCGCCGAGCATGGTGCTGACCATCGTGGCCGTCACCGTGTGCGCGGTTCGGCTGATCCTGCTGGCCCGCTCGCACGGGGACACTGTGGCCGCGGCCGCGGGCGGGCTGTGGATCACCGGCATGTACGTGCTGGGACCGCTGGCGGCCCGCCCGGATCAGAGCGTGGCGCTCCAGTGGGTGGAGCAGTCCGCGAACACCCTCACGCAGGGAGCGCTGGTCCTGCTCGCATGGCGGCTGACCAAGCACCGGCGCACCACCCGCTCCGCGGAACTCCCCTCCTCTCCCCCCTCCGGCTGATCGGCGGCGTTGTATGACGGACAGTCTCGGCTGGCGCCGCAAGTTCGGCGTCATAGCCCCCAGCACCAACACCATCGTGGAACCCGACTTCTCCCGCATGTCCGTACCGGGCGTCACCTCGCATTTTTCGCGCATCCACATCCGCGATCAGAACATGGACCAGGACTCCGGCATGGAACGGCTCTTGGAGCAGATCCGCGACGAGATCGGCGCGGCCTGCGAGCGCGTGCTGACCTGCGAGCCGGACTACATGGTCATGGGCATGAGCGCGGAGACCTTCTGGGGCGGTGTCGAGGGCAACCGGGCCTTCGTCAAGCAGATCCATGACATCACCGGGCTGCGGGTGGCAACCGGCGCCGAGGCCTGCGAGCGGGCCCTGCGGCTGTTCGGGGCGCGGCGCATCGCCGTGGTGACTCCCTACCAGCCCATCGGCGATGCCAACGTCGAGCGGTTCTTCACGGAGCTCGGCTTCGAGGTAGCCGGCATCAAAGGCCTGCGATGTCCCACGGCCGTTTCCATCGCGCACGTCCCGGAGGCCGAACTCCGGAGCGCGCTGATCGAGCTGGCGGCCCTGCCGGGTGTCGAGGCGATCGTGCAGTGCGGGACGAACCTGTCGATGGTGTCCCTCGCGGACGAAGCCGAGCGGTGGCTCGGGCTGCCGGTGATCGCCATCAACGCCGCGACCTATTGGATGGCCCTGCGTGACAACGGCGTACAGGAACGGCTCTACGGCCACGGCACTCTGCTGCGCGAGCACTGAATGGGGTACTCCATGCCTGCACTGATCCGCCCGGCCATGGCCGTGCTCATCGCACTGTCTCCCCTCTTCGCGGCTTCCCCCACCAGTGCCCAGGTCGCCGTTCCCGCTGCCGCGGCCTTCTCCCCGCACACGGTCGACCCCGACCTGCCGGGCGCCGCCTTCGCCGTCACGGGCAACGTCTCGGGTGACCTCCGCCAGGAGATCGTCGCCACGGGGTTCGGCCGGTTCACTTCCGTTCCGGGAGGCCCACCCGTACCGCCGGCGGCCGGCCAGCTCTCCGTCTACCACCAAAGCGGCCGCAACCTCGACACCTGGTCGAAGCGGCTGGTGTTCGACACCGACGCCGCCATTCCCTTCCCCAACGAACCGGCCCTCTCCGACCTCGACCGCGACGGGGACCGCGACATCGTCGTGCCCGGCGGCTTCTTCCGCTGCACGACCGCGTGCGGCTCCCTCACCTGGTGGGAGCAGCGGCCCGAGCGGTCCTGGAAGCGTCATGACGTCGTAGCGCCGGGCAGCACGCCCTTGTTCTACCACCGCGCCGTCGTCATCGACTTCGACCGCGACGGCCGGCGCGACCTCGTCACGGTCGGTGAGTCCTTCCAGCCCGTCACGAGGATCGAGGGCCAGCCACCGGCCCATGCCTGGATCCAGGTGTTCAGGGGAACGGACGGCCCCGAGCGCTTCAGCGGCGAGCCCATCGACATCGCCGCGGGTGGGGGCGCTCTTCCCGTCGTGGAAGACATCGACTCCGACGGAGACCTGGACCTCGCCTCCCCCCAGTACTTCGAGCCCGGAGCAGGGTACGTCTGGCTGGAGCGCACCGGGGCACCGAACCCGGACCACCCGATGGGCAGCTTCACGCGGCACGTCATCGACACCACCCAGGGCAAGGCCATTGCCCTGCGGCCGGTACGCAACCTCTTCGGTGACGGCCGCACCACATGGGTGGGCTCCAACCACACCAACACCGCGTTCCCTCCCGGCTCGAGCGAGCCCGCCTCGCAGGTGGTCACCTTCTCCGTACCCGATGACCCCCGCTCCCCATGGACGCCGACCGCCGTTTCGAACGGCATCAGCTCACGCGGACGTCCCGGCCAGGCCGCACCGGGCGTGTTCGGCAGTGGGGACATGGACGGGGACCGGGACACCGACCTCCTGGTGTCCGGCGACGGCGATGACCGACTGTTCTGGCTCGAGCAGAAGCCGAACCGCACGTTCGCCACGCATGTCCTCGCGAGCAGGGCCGGGCAGGCGGGAGGAGCCGTGGTGACCGATCTCGACTACCGCTGGCCCTGGCGCAACGAGGCGGTCTTCACCGTCTTCGAGTCGAACAGCGTCAGGCTCTGGACCCGCGACTGACCTCCGTTCCCGCCACCCGATTTGGAAGGCCGACATCGACGTGACCACATCGGACCTCGACCACCTGCTGGCCCGCTCCCGCGCGGCCGCGGCCCCCTGGGGCTCGCTCACCTTCGGCGAGCGGGAGCGCCAGCTGCGCCGCTGGGCCACCGAACTGGTCCGGTCCCGGACGGCCGTCATCGCCACGGTCTGCGAGGAAACGGGCAAGCCCCGGGCCGACGCCGAGCTCGAACTGCTCGTCGGCCTGGAACACTTGAGGTGGACCGCCCGCCACGCCGGCCAGACCCTGCGTGGGCGTCGGGTGTTCCCGGGAATCCTCGCCGCCGAACACCAGGCGCGGGTCGAACGCCGGCCCGTGGGGGTGGTCGGCGTGATCGGCCCGTGGAACTACCCGGTGCTCACCCCGCTGGGCGTACTCGCCGGCGCGCTCGCGGCGGGGAACGCGGCGGTCTTCAAGCCGAGCGAGTACACGACGCAGACGGGGCGGGCGATGGTCGAGGCCTTCGCCCGGGCGAACCCGGGATCCGCGGACGTCCTGCGACTCTTGCCCGGCGGAGCGGAGGCCGGGGAAGCGCTGTGCCGGGGCGGCGTGGACAAGCTGGCATTCACCGGTTCCACGCGGACCGGCCGGGCGGTGATGGCCGCATGCGCGGACACCCTCACACCGGTGGTGTTGGAATGCGGCGGCAACGACGCGCTGCTCGTGGCCGAGGATGCGGACATCGGGGCCGCCGCGCGAGCGGCCGCCTGGGGTGCCTTCTCCAACGCGGGGCAGACCTGCGCCGGAGTGGAGCGCATCTACGTGGCCCGGGCGGTTGGCGAGGAGTTCCTCGCCGCGCTGACGGCGGAGCTGGAGCCGGTGCGCGCCGGTCATCACTACGGCCGCCTCACCACCCCGCGACAGGAGGAGGTGGTGCGCGTCCACGTCGAGGACGCGACGGCCAACGGCGGTCGCTTCCTCATCGGCGGCCCGGAGTCGTTCCGCGGAGCCGGCCTCGTGGATCCCGTCGTGCTGGCCGATGTGCCCGAGGACCGGCCGGCCGTGCGGGAGGAGACCTTCGGGCCGGTCGTGGTGGTCCGGCTCGTGCGGGACCTGGATGAGGCCGTCGCACGAGCCAATGCCGTCCCCCAGGCACTGGGCGCCGCGGTCTTCTCCCGATCCGCGGGCGCGGCGGTCGCCGGGCGGCTGCGGGCGGGCATGGTGTCCGTGAACGGCATGCTCACGTTCGCCGGCGTTCCGGGCCTGCCCTTCGGCGGCAACGGCGCCAGCGGTTTCGGGCGGGTGCACGGGCGGGAGGGGCTGATGGAGTTCACCTCCGCGCAAGCCGTGACCGTACGGCGCGCGGACCTGACGGGCTCGGGCCTGACCCGGCTGCGCTCACCGTGGTGGAAGCCCCTCGTGCTGCGCGCGCTGATCAGGCTGCGGCACGGCTGACTGCCTGGGGACCAAGGTCCCCACCCTGCGGGACCTTGGCGGGGTGCACGACCCGGACAGCCGACGTAGCTTTGGTCGTGCGACAGGAAATCGCCGCCGGCTGGCGGTAGATCCTGCTGTACGCCCCGTCCAGGGGTGGCAAGGGAAAGTACAACCAGCGTCGGCATGCCTGCCCGGGCAGCCTCCGAGACGCGAGGGCGCACCCAGTCGAGCAATCCTGGGTTCCCGGTGCTTCCCCTTGATCTTTTTCAGTGACCGTTCCGGGAACCCCCTATCGGAACGGACATACTCATGTCGGATCTTCAGCGCAACAAGCAGGTCGTTGTCGACTACTACCAGACCGCTTTCGGCGGCGACCCCCAGAAGGCCGTCGACGACCACTTCGGCCCGGTCTACGTGCAGCACAATCCGGATGCCCAGGACGGCCCCGAGGCGTTCATCGGCTTCGTGACGTGGCTGCGCGGCGAGTACCCGGACCTGAAGCTCGACATCAAGCGCATCATCGCCGAAGGCGACCTGGTCGTCACCCACGCCCACCTGGACCTGGAGCCGAACAACCCCGACAATCCCGGTCGCGCGCTGGCGGACTACTTCCGCCTGCAGGACGGAAAGGTCGTCGAGCACTGGGACGTCATTCAGGACGTGCCCAAGTCCGCCGCGAACTCCAACGGCATGTTCTGACACCACCCTGCCGCAGCCCCGCGAAGCGGCGCCGGCCCCGGCAGTGTGCCGGGGCCGGCGCCGCTTCGCGGGGCTCGTGCGGCTGGCTCAGTAGGCCTGCCGCACGGTGACCGCGGGGTCGGCGCCGTCGCCCCAGTAGCGGACGTAGGAGCGGGCGATGCTGTCACCCAGGGCGGCTTTGAGGAAGAGCGCCGACCAGCGGGCGGAGGTGCGGATGCCGTCGACCTGGTCAGTGCTCTGGGCCGAGGGGTCGGGGGCGGCGCCGGGCGGATTCTGGACGCCCGTGATGCCGTAGTGGTTGACCCCGGTCACCGTGACGAGCGCCTTCGGCGTGCCCTTCAGGGCCTCGTACGTGGCCTGCGCGGCGGCGGGGGCGGCGATGCCGTCGGCGGATCCCTGGATCAGGGCGACCGGCACGGTGTTGCTCACCGGGGCGACCGGACCTCCGCCGGGCGGGGCGTTGTTGGTGCCGAAGAAGGCGGCCGCTTTGAGTTCGGCGGGCTTGACGGCCCCCGGCGGCAGGCCGAAGCAGAAGGGCGGGGCGCACTGCCCCTGGACGGTTGCGATGCCTGCGGCGCCGCCGAAGGAGTGGCCCAGGAGCGCGAACGCGGCCGGGTCCAGACGGCCGGCGAGGGGGCTCTCGGCGCGGGCGTTCTCGGTCTTCGACCAGGCGACGGTGGTCAGGCCCTGATCGGCGGAGGCCCACAGGCCGGGGACGCCGAAGACCAAGCGCTGGTGGTTGGGAACGACCACGACGAAGCCGAATGCCGCGACGGTGCGGGCGTAGCCCTCGTAGTGGCTCTTGTCGACGTTGGCTCCTTGCTGGAGCAGGACCACGGGGAGCCGGCTGCCGGTCTCCGGGTAGTAGATGTCGGCGGCGTCGGCTCCGACGGAGGCCGGGTAGGCGAGGGTGGGGACGGGAGTGGGGCTCTGCGGGGTTTCGGCGGCGGCCGGGCCCGCGGCGCCCACGGCGGTGAGCAAGGTGAACCCGAGCAGGCCTGCTGCGATGCCGCGGCCGGTGCTGCGCCGTGCTGGGGAGTGCGTGGCGTGTGCCATCAGTGATCCGATCTTCTTGGCTGTGGTCGGCGTGAGCTGGTGGGTGTTCCGCTTGAGGAAGACGTCTCCCTTTCGGTTGGCCGAGCCGTGCATACGGACGTCAAGGGGCGTGTGGCAGTCGGGCTGATCGGCGGGCGGCCGCCGCGGCGTCGGCTTCGTAGTGGCGGCGGCCGCGGAGGACCACCATGGATCCCACGAACAGAGGCACCAGCACCGTCGCGAAGGCCCAGCGGAGGGACCCGGTCGCATCGGAGGCCAGACCGATGAGCCACGGGCCGAGCGATCCGCCGAGGGTGACCAGAAGCTGGAGGACGGCGAATCCGAGGCCGCGTCGTTCGGCGGCGACGACATCGGCGTTCGCGGCGGTGAGGTTGGCCAGCGCCGCGGCGAAGCCGAAGTTGGCGAGGCCGAAGCACAGGACCTGTGGCGCGAGGACCGGCACCGCGACGGCCCCCGCGAGGGCCACGGTGCCCAGCAGCAGACCGGCGCCGCCGATGGCGATACGGCGACCGGGGCGCGGGCTCCGGTCACGGTCGCCGAGCCAGCTGCCGGTGATGATGCCCGCGACGATGCCGACCAGTCCGGCGCCGCCGGCCACGGCGGCGGCCTCGGCCTCGCCGAGTCCGAAGAACCGGCCGTAGTAGGAGGGCATCCAGTAGAAGAGGCCGCCGAGTCCGAAGAAGAGGATGCTGAGGCCGGTGACGACCGTGCGCAGGGTGCGGATCTGCAGCAGCTCGCGCACCTGGGAGCGCAACGGTTGCGGGGGGACGACGCCGGGTCCCGCTGCCGGGCTCGGCTTCTCGGTGGGTGCGCCGCCGGCCTCGCGCCGGTACCACAGGGTGAGGCGATCGCCGGTACCGCGGGCCGGTTCGCGCAGGGTCAGGACGAGCAGGGCGACGAGGAGTCCGGGTACGGCGACGAGGAAGAAGCTGGTGCGCCAGCCGACGCTCTGCGCGAGGGCGCCTCCGGCGATGACGCCGATGGGGAGGCCGCCGAAGTAGGCCATGCGCTCGTACCCGAAGGCTCGTGTGCGTCCGGGGCCCGGGTAGTAGTCGGCGAGGAGGCTGGAAGCGGGCGGGTTGTAGAGCTGGCCGGCGGCTCCGAGGAACATCCGGACGGTGAAGAGGGCGAGGTAGCTGCCGGCCAGCCCGGTGCCGACGGTCAGCAGCGACCAGACGGCCACGACGGCGGCGACGGTCCAGGTGCGGCCGGCCGTGTCGGCAAGCCGGCCCGCCGGGAGCAGCAGGATCACTGCGGCGAGTGACCCGGCGGTGGCGATGGCGCCGCCGGCCGCGTCGCCGAATCCGAACTCCTCCTGGATGGTGGGCAGGGCGCCGGCGAGGAGGTTGTACTCGATGCGGTCGATGGCCGCGACGAGGGCGATGCAGATGGCGGGCCACCATCCGAACGGGGCGGGTGCGCCGCGTCGGACGGTGACCGGGGGCCGCCCGGGGAAGACGGAGAAGGCTGCCCGCTCCCCGTCGTGTTCGTGGCGGGGGGCGGGTGTGCTCATGGCTCTCCTCCGGGCGGGGCGGGCGGCGGGGGTGGGATCAGGGCTTGGCGGTGTACACGACGCCGGGCAGGTTCTGGGCGGCCGTGCCCCACACCTGGTCCTGGAGGGTGCTGTCGAGGCCGAGCGAGTAGAGCAGGTACGTGGTGGTCACCGAGCGGGTGAGTCGCTGCTGTTCGGCGCGGGTGATGGAGCCGCTGTCGCAGCCGAAGCCGTTGCTGTCGACGAATCCGCAGTGGAATCCGCCGGTGATGACGCGGAGCTGGGTCGGCGCGCGCTTGGCGTCGTACATCTTGCGCTGGTGGTCCGCGACTCCGGCGATGGTGTCCTTGGTTCCGCCGACGTACTGCGCCGGGATGGTGAGCGCGGCGGATGCGGTGATCGCGGAGGGGTTGGTCTCCGCGGCGGCGAGGGTGGAGACGGTCTTGACGGCCGGGTTGCGGGACGCGGCGAGAAGGGCGGCGCCGCCGCCCATGGAGTGGCCGGACAGGGCGTAGCGGCCGGTGTCGACGGTGCCGGCGAAGCGTGAGCCGGCGGTGGCGTTCTGTGCGGTCAGCCAGGTGAGGCCGGCGTTCAGATCGTCGGCGAATCCGGTGTGGCTGGGTGAGAGGCCGCCCTGCGACTTGGGTGTGACCGTGATGAAGCCCCACGAGGCGTAGTGCCGCAGGACCGTCTCGTACTTGGAGATGTCCTGGAAGAAGCCGTGGCCGAACGCAAGGCCGGGATGGAGGCCCTGGGCCACGGGGGCGTTGGCACCGGCGGTGGTGCCGGGGTACCAGACGCGGGCGCTGTAGGAGCGGCCCGAGGCGGAGACGGTCAGGTCGGTGTAGGCGACGGGGTACGCCCCGGGAGCTGCGGGATCGGCCGCGACGGCGGATGCGGGGGCGGGTGCGGCCGCCAGCGCGGTGGGGGCGGTCAGGCTTGCGGCGACGGCCAGGATGATGGCCGGGACGGCGCGCATGAGTGTGCGTAACACGGAGGTGCCCTCCTGTGGGGGTATCGGAGAGAGAAACTCTGTATCCATTGCAGCACATTGGCACGTACACGCCAAGCCCACGCGTGTTTCTCTGTGCGGAACACTGTTCGCACGCCTGGAACTTCTCAGTGCTCAGCGACTGTCGGCTCCGCCACCCGGCAGCGGCGTGGCTCCGCGACGAGTCCGGTGGGCCGATGTCAACGGCCGGTCCCGGCGCGCGCGTACAGGGCCTCGACCCTGTCGGCGTACTGGCTGGTGACGGCGGCCCGGCGGACTTTGAGGGTCACGGTGAGTTCGAGTCCGCCGGGGGTCCATTCCTCGGCGATCACCTCGTGGGCCCGGATCCGTTCCGGGCTTGAGAGGCGGGTGTTGGCCTCGGCGACGGCTTCGGCGAGGGCGGCGGCGAGATCGGGAGCGTGGGTCTTCCAGGGTGCGGCTGAGGTGATGCCGGCCCTCCGGGCCCAAGCGGTGACGGCCTCGCGGTCGGGGACGAGGAGGGCGACGTTGAAGGGGCGGGCGTCGCCGACGACGACGGCGTGCGCGATCAGGGGCGAAGCCTCCTTGAGGACCCCCTCGATGCGGGCCGGGGCCATGTTCTTGCCGCCCGTGCTGATGATGAGGTCCTTCTTGCGGTCGACGATCCGGACGTCGCCGGCGGCGTCGATGGTGGCGAGGTCTCCGGTGTGCAGCCAGCCTTCCGCGTCGATGGTCCGTGCGGTGAGTTCGGGCTCGCCGCGGTAGCCGCGCATCAGGAAGGGGGCGCGCACGAGGAGCTCCCCGTCGCCGGCGATGCTGATCTCGGCGCCGGGGACGGGGCGGCCCACGGTGCCCGCCCGCGGACTGCCTGACGGGGCGATCAGCGCGATCCCGCTGAGTTCGGACATGCCCCAGGCGTCGGTGAGGGGCAGGCCGAGGGCGTGGAAGAAGTCCTGGAGTCCTTCGGGTGCCGGTGCGGCCCCGGTGATGCAGATGCGGGCGCGGTCGAGCCCGAGGCGGCGGCGCAGTTCACCGAGGATGCCGTCGGCCGCTTCGAGGTCCGCGCGCTCGGGACCGGTGAGGGGTTCGTCCGCCCAGCGGCGCGGGGCGAGACGCCGGCCGGTGGTGAGGGCGTTTTCGACGAGGGTGCGAAGCCCTGGGTCGGTGTCGGCGAGCGCGCTCTCCAGGCCGGTGCGCAGGCGCTGCCAGAGGGAGGGTACGGCGCCGAAAAGCGTGGGGCGCACCGTGGTGAGGGTTTCGGCGAGCCGGGACAGGTCGTCCAGGCAGGTCAACCGGGTGCCGCAGACGAGGTGGGTGTAGTGCGAGCCCCACCGGTCGGCGATGTGCGCTGAGGGGAGGAAGGATATGTGGCTGTCCTGTGCGGTGACCTCCAGTACGCGCTGGGTTCCCGCCAGTTGGGCCATCATCGCGCGGTGGGTGATCTCTACGGCCTTGGGACGGCCTGTGGTGCCGGAGGTGTGGATCAAGGTGATCAGGTCGTCCGGACCTACCTCGCGGGTGGCGGCGGCGAGGTCGAGGGGGACGGGGGCTGCCGACTCGGCCTCGGCGAGGGAGAGGACGCCCTCCTCGGCCGGGCCTTCCGGAGCGTCCACAGCCACCAGGTGGCGGACGGCCGTGCCGGCGCGGGCTGCGCGCAGCACCGGGAGGAAGCGGCGTTCGGTGACGACGATACGCGTGCCCGTACTGGCCAGCAGGTCGCGTATCTGGTCGGCGGGGAGGCTGTTGTAGAGGGAGTACGGAACGGCCCCCAGGTGGAGGGCGGCGCAGTCGGACACGTGGAACTCGGGCCGGTTGGTGAGCATGAGGGCGACCGGCTCGCCGCGGTCGACGCCGAGGTGCTCCAGCGCGGCGGCGACGGAGGCGACACGGTCCGCGTATTGGGCCCAGGTCAGTGCGGGGCCTTCGGGGGTCAGCAGTGCGGGTTCATGGGGCCGGGCGGCCACGGTCCGCTGGAAGGCCTCGCAGAGGGTGGCTGGCGGATCGGGCGGGGGCGTCATGAGGACTCCTCAACAGGGGACGGGACTGCCGGGGCGGCACCGGGCTCAGCGTTCGGGGGTGGGCGCGGCTCGGGCGGGGTTGCCGAAGGTGAGGCGGAAGTCGTGCAGGGTGAGGCTGAGCAGTGGTTGCCCGTGTGCCGGGAGTCGCAGGGCGCTGTCGGGCGGGAAGTGCCAGGAAGCCTTGGCCAGGCTCGCCGCGCTGCGGCTGCGCACGGGGCTGGTCTTGAGGTGTCCGCCGAGTTGCTGCGTGATGCGGTAGGAGACCGGCCACCGTCCCGGGAGTCTGGTTCGGGAGTGGAAGGACGCGGTGGCCAGGGTCGCGTCCTCGGTCCTGGCCGTGGCCTGCAGGCCCTTGCCCCTGCTGATGTCGCCGCTGATGTCGAATGCGGCCAGCTCTTTCGGGATGCCCCACAGTTCGCGCCCTCCCGCCTTGGACGGGGGGCTGTCGACCCAGATGTCGGTGATGGTGACCCGGGGTCGCAGACCGTCGCGGACCAGGACGGCGGCCAGGACTTCGTTGTAGTGGAGGACGCTGTCGTTCTCGTAGCGGACCCAGGCGGCGCCCATGAGGGCGCGGCCGGCGAGGGTGACGGGGCGGACTCCGTCGGGCAGGGGCGGCAGTTCGCGGCGGGGTACGAGCCACAGGGAGAGGTACATCTGTCCGGCGAGGTGCCAGGGCTCAGGCGGGTAGGTCGGCATCGGGGTCCTGTCTGGAGGCGGGCAGGGGGTCGAGGCGCAGGGCCGCGGGGGCGTGTGCGGGGACCGCGGGGTGTCGGGGTGGTACGGGATCCACCCGGCGGTAGGGGGCCCCGGGACGGGGTCTCGGGTCGGTTTCGGAGCGGTTGGGCCAGAGCGCGGTGGCCCGTTCGGCGAGGGCCGTGATGGTCAGGGACGGGTTGACTCCCAGGTTGGCCGAGACGGTGGAGCCGTCGATGACGTGGAGTCCGGGGTGGCCGTGGACCCGGTGGTAGGGGTCGACGACTCCGTGTGCGGCCTCGTCGGAGACGGTGCAGCCGCCGATGAGGTGGCCGGTGGCGGGCACGTCGAGGAGATCGCCCCAAGTGCCGCAGGCCAGAGCGTCGTTCTGACGGGCGGCGGTGCGGGCCAGGTGATGGCCGGCCGGTATCCAGGTGGGGCTGGGCGCGCCCTCACCGGGCCCGCTCGTCAGGCGGGTACCGAGGAGGCCGCGGCGCAGGCGGGTGGTGACGGAGTTGTCGGCCGACTGCATGACCAGGAGGACGACCGATTGTTCGGCCCACCGGCGTGGGCGGTGCAGCGCGGGCAGGTCGCGTGCGTTCGCGGCCATCGCGGCGAGGCCGGCGAGGAGCCGGTGGCGGCCGGGTACGGGGTCGGTGAGGATTGCTCCGAGCAGGGCGAGGAGGTTGCTGCCGGGGCCGTACCGGACGGGTTCGACGTGGGTGGTGTCGTCGAGGTGAACGGAGGAGGTGATCGCCACTCCGTGGGTGAAGTCGGCGTCGGGGTCCTTGGAACGGACGGCGAGGATCGCCTCGGAGTTCGTCCGGGTGAGGTGGCCGAGGCGTGGTGAGAGCCCGGGCAGCGCGCCGGTGGCGCGAAGCTGGTGGAGCAGGCGCTGCGTGCCCAGGGCTCCGGCGGCGAAGACGACGTGGTGGGCGCTGGTGGTGCGACGGTCGCGGCGCAGGAGGCGTCCGGTGCGGACGGAGGTGACCGTCCAGCCCGAGCCGTTGCGGCGGACGTCGGTGACGGTGCGTTCGGCCGCGACGGTGGCGCCGGCGGCTTCGGCGAGGCCGAGGTAGTTCTTGGGGAGGGTGTTCTTGGCGTTGTGGCGGCATCCCGTCATGCATGCGCCGCAGTGCAGGCACCCTGCTCGCGCGGGTCCGGCGCCTCCGAAGTAGGGGTCGGGCACGGTCGTTCCGGGTGCGGTGCCCGGTGGTGCGAAGTGCACGCCGACGGGGACCGTTCGGAAGGTGTGCTCGCGGCCCATGGCCCGGGCCGCGTCCTTGAGCACGCGGTCCGAGGCGGTGAAGCGGGGGTTGGGCGTGACGCCGAGCATACGGCGGGCCTGGTCGTAGTACGGGGCCAGTTCGGTGCGCCAGTCGGTGATGGACGACCACCGGGTGCCTTCGTAGAAGGCCTGAGGCGGATCGTAGAGCGTGTTGGCGTAGCCGAGTGATCCACCGCCGACTCCTGCTCCGGTCAGGACGAGGATCCTGCCGAGCAGGGTCATCCGAAGGATGCCGCGGCATCCGAGTGCCGGGGCGAAGAGGTAGTCGCGGATGCGCCATGACGTTCGGGGGAAGTCGGTGTCGGCGAAGCGGCGCCCGGATTCGAGGACGGCCACCCGGTAGCCCTTCTCGGTGAGACGCAGCGCGGTGACGCTGCCTCCGAACCCGGAGCCGATGACGACCACGTCGGCCTCCGCGGGAGGAGGCTGCGGGGTGCCTTGATCGGGCGCGGTGTCCTGGGGTGGTGAAGTGGTGGGCATCTCGACTCCCGCACTGCGACCCGTGACGGTCGCACCGCAGCGGGCGACCTCGGATCCGCGGTGTGACCGGGCGGTCATGTGACCGCCCGGTCATGGTGCTGCGGGCCATCCGCTCCTGTCAATGAAGCTGACCGCACGAGACCGTGCCGCCCTCAAGCCAACTGCGCCCGGGTGCGCGGTGCTTGACAACCATTGCGGCGCGATCGAGCCTATGACCGCCCGGTCATGTGACCGGGCGGTCATAACGGAGGTCCGGATGGAACGCGTCTGTGTGATCGGAGCCGGCTCATCCGGCATAGCCGCCTGCCAGGTACTCGCCGCCCGCAAGATCCCCTTCGACTGCTACGAGACCGGCTCCGAGGTGGGGGGCAACTGGCGCTACGAGAACGACAACGGCATGTCGTCGGCCTACCGCTCCCTGCACATCAACACGTCCCGGCAGGTCATGGAGTACGCCTGCTTCCCCATGTCGGAGGCCTACCCCGTCTATCCCAGCCACGTCCACATCGCCCGCTATTTCGACGCCTTCGTCGACCACTTCGCGCTACGGCCCTCGATCGCGTTCCGCACCGAGGTGACCGGGGTCGCGAAGACACCGGCGGGACGGTGGGAGGTCACCGCCCGCAAGCGCGATGGCGGCTCCACGACCACCACCACCTACGACGCCGTGCTCGTCGCCAACGGCCACCACTGGAAGCCCCGGATGCCGGAGCCCGCCCTGCCCGGAGCGGACTCCTTCGACGGCATCCAGATGCACTCCCACCACTACCGCACACCCGATCCGTTCGCCGGCGCCCGCGTCATGGTCCTCGGCATCGGCAACTCCGCCTGCGACATCGCGGTGGAGACCTCCCGCGTCTCCGCCCGGACCTTCCTGACCATGCGCCGCGGGGCTCACATCCTGCCCAAGTTCCTCTTCGGGATCCCGACCGACCACCTCACCGGGTCCTGGCTCGCTCGGGCCCCTCTGGCGGTCCAGGCCCGCGGTCTCGCCCTGCTGCTCCGGCTCAGCCGCGGCCGCCTCTCCTCGTACGGGCTGCCCGAACCGCATCACGGGGTGCTCAGCGCCCACCCCACGATCTCCGACGAGCTGCTCTCCCGTCTCGGCCACGGCGACATCTCCATCACACCGATGATCACCGCCCTCGACGGGGGCGCCGCGGTCCTCGAAGACGGCACCCGGCAGGACATCGACGCCGTCATCTACTGCACGGGGTACGAGATCTCCTTCCCCTTCCTTTCGAAAGACCTGATCGACCCCTCCGACAACGCGGTGAGCCTCTATCACCGGGTCGTCTCCCCCAGCCACCGCGGCTTGTACTTCATCGGACTGGTCCAGCCGCTCGGCGCGATCATGCCGCTGGCGGAAGCCCAGTCCCACTGGGTGGCCGACCTGATCGAAGGACGGTGCGCGCTGCCCTCGCAGGCTTCCATGCACCGCGAGATCACCGCCTACCGCACCCGCACCGCGCGCCGGTACGTCGCCTCCACCCGCCACACCATCCAGGTCGACGCCCGCAGCCACCTTCAGGAGCTCCGCGCCGAACGTCTGCGCACGGCCGTGCCCCGCCACCAGACCTCGCTGACACCTGGGGTCCGTTGACGGCACTCTTCACCGCACGTCAGCAGACCAGCCCCGCACAGCGATCCGACTGGAGCATGCAGCATGACCAACACCGTGGGCAGCCGTGCCGTCTTCGGAGTCGTCGTTCCGAGCACCAACACAGTGGTCGAGCACGACTACTGGAGCGCGCGGATCCCCGGCGTCGCCTACCGGGCCGGCTCCATGCACATCCCCCACCCGGCCATGGCCGACGACCGGGACTTCGAGGCGCTGCTCACGCAGATCAGGGCCTCCATCGACACCGCCGTCCGCGATGTCCTGACCGCTCAACCGGACAGGATGGTCATGGGGATGTCGGCGGAAACGTTCTGGGGCGGGGTCGCCGGGAACGCGGCTTTCGAGCGCCGGCTGCGAGAGCGCACCGGCCTCCCGGTCACCACGGGCGCGAGCTCCTGCCGGGCCGCGCTGAACGCGCTGGGATGCCGGCGCATCGCGGTCTTCTCCCCCTATCAGCCGGTCGCCGACCGCGAGGTGAGCAGGTTCTTCAGCGAGTCCGGGTTCGATGTGGCAGCCGTTTCAGGGCTGCGCTGCCCGACCGCGACCGACATCGCCCGGGTGGGTCCCGATCGCATCCGTCAGGAGGTCTCGGCTCTGGACGCGCCCCCGGTCGAGGCCATCGTGCAGGTGGGGACGAACCTCTCCTTCGTCTCTCAAGCCGCGGCCCTGGAGGCGGAAATCGGCAAACCGGTCGTCGCGATCAACGCGGCCACTCTGTGGCACGCCCTGCGCGAGCACGGCATCACCGACCGCATCTCCGGTGCGGGCACCCTGCTCAGGGACTTCTGACCGCGGCCGCCGCCCGGTGGAACTGCGACCGGGCCGGTCCGTGGACGCGAGAGCTGACCTTTCGCCGAGGGCCGCCCTCGCGCCTCACAAACGGGTGTGGCTGCCGGTCGTCATCACCCGGCGGCACGATGCGGCACGAGGCGGCTACGAGGCCTCGCTCCGCTCGATGGCGGTCACATCCGGGTCCTGCCGGCGGGCCAGGGTGCTGGGCCACCAGCTGCGCGGGCCGATGTCGAGAACCAGCGCGGGCACCAGGAGGGACCGTACGACAAGGGTGTCGAGGAGGACGCCGAAGGCGACGATGAAGGCGATCTGGACGAGGAAGGCCAGAGGGATGACCATGAGGGCCGCGAAAGTCGCCGCCAGGACCACGCCCGCCGAGGTGATGACACCGCCGGTCGTGGTCAAACCGCGCAGCACTCCCTGACGGACGCCGTGGACGAGCGACTCCTCACGGACGCGGGACATCAGGAAGATGTTGTAGTCGACGCCGAGCGCCACCAGGAAGACGAACCCGTACAGGGGAACCGAGGCATCCGTGCCGCTGAAGCCCAAGAGGTGCTGGAAGACCAGCGCGGAAACGCCCAGTGTGGCGAGGAAGTTGAGGGCGACGGTGGCCACGAGCAGGAGGGGGACCAGCAGGGCGCGCAGGAGCAGGATGAGGATGAGCAGGATGATGCCGAGGACGATCGGGACGATGACCATCCGGTCGCGGGCCGCGGTCCGTTCGGTGTCGTACTTCTGGGCGGTGTAGCCGCCCACAATGGCGTCGGCCCCCGGTACGGCGTGCAGGCGCGTACGCAGATCCGCGACCGTCCTCTTCGCCGCGTCGCTGTCGGCGGCGGCCGCGAGGGTGGCGTCGATGCGGACCCGGCCGTCGACCACCAGCGGCTCGTCACCGGGCCGGCCCGAAACCGTGACGGGTGTCGCCCCGGCGACGCCGTCCGCCTTCAGGGCGGCCGCCTGCACCTCAGCTGCCTTCGCCGAATCCGCGATGATCACTGCGGGCTGGCCCGATCCGCCAGGGAAGTGCCGGCTGAGAGCCTGCTGGGCGGCGACAGAGGGCGCGTCCTTGACGAAGATCTCCTCCAGGGGAACGCCCTTGGACGACAGGGTCGGGGCGAATCCGGCCAGAACGAGCAGGAGCAGCGCCGTTGAAGCCCAGACCCGGCGCGGTGCCCGATCGATGACGGCCGCCACGCGGCGCCACACCGTATGCCCCTCGCCCCCGGCATCGCCGGGCTTGGGGGTGGCCGGCCAGAAGGCGGCGCGGCCGAGGAGTACCAGTACGGCCGGCAGGAAGGTAAGGGTGCTCAGGACGGAACAGACGATGCCGATGGCGCCGACCGGGCCGAGAGCCTTGTTGTTGGTCAGGTCGCTGGCGAGCAGGGCGAGCAGGCCCAGGGCAACGGTGGCCGCACTGGCGGTGATCGCTCCAGCCGAACGCCGGACGGCGGCGATCACTGCGGCCATCCGGTCGTCGCGTGCGGCGAGTTCCTCCCTGAACCGCGCCGCCAGCAGCAGCGCGTAGTCGGTCGCCGCACCGATGACCAGAATGGACAGGATCCCCTGGACCTGGCCATCGACCCGCACGACGCCTCGATCGGCAAGCCAGTAGACGAGCGCGCAGGCAAGCCCCAGAGCGAACACCGCACTGATGATGATCATCAGCGGCAGGAGCAGGCTGCGATAGACCAACAACAGAATCAGGAGCACGGCGCCAAGCGCCACACCGACCAGCAGTCCGTCGATTCCGGCGAAGGCGTCCGCAAGATCGGCCTGCGTGGCCGCCGGTCCCGCGATCTGCACGCTCAGCCCCGGTACCTCACCGGCGGACGAGCGCACCTCCTCCAGGACGGCAGGGAGGTCATCGCCCAGATCCGGGGCAACCGGCACGACGGCTTGTAGCGCCAGGCCGTCGTCAGAGAGCAACGCGGGCGACGGCGGTCCGGTGACACCAGTACGCCCGGCCACCGCGGCCACCGCCCCGGTCGCTTCCTGCTGCTGCACGGCAGTGACCCGCCCCCCGTCGGAGGACTGCCAGACGACGATGGCGGGCACCGACTCGGAGCGTTCGAAGGCCTTGCGCGCCTCCAGGACCTTGGTGGACTCGGCGCTCTGCGGCAGGAAGGCCGCCTGGTCGTTGGTGGCGACTTCGCCGAGCTTCCCGGCGTACGGGCCGAGGCCGGCGCCGATGCCCAGCCACGCCACCAGCAGTACCAACGGCACCAGCCATCGAACCCACCGCGATGCGCTTCTCACTGCGACCCCTCAGCAATCTCATCAATCAAGTATCTCAATCGTTGAGAGATTACATGGTGGAATCGCGGCCTCCACCGACAGCCCTCCCGCCCCACGTCCGTACAACGACCCGCTCCGGCGGAAAGGCCCGCGTGCACGTCCTTCCGCGCGGCCCGCCCCTTCGTCTGCGGCAAGTGCCGGCAGGGGGGTGGAGTGGTCAGTACAGACCCATCCGGCGGGCGGTGTCCTCTCCGTGCTGCATTCGCCGGCGGGCGCCTTCACCGAGGGCGGTGAGCACGCCGGCGACGACGGTCTCGATGATGGCGAGGGTCGGGACGAGGCTGTCGTAGGGGGAGGGTGCGGCCACCTGGCTCGGCAGGACCACCTGTGCGTGGGCGGCCGCGGGTGAAAGCCATACGTCGGTGAACAGGATGACCTTGCCGCCCTGTTCCTGGACGAGTTCGGCCAGGGAGACCTTGTCCGGCTCGTAGCGCCGGTAGTCGAACAGTACGAAGACGTCACGCCGGTTCACCGCTGCGAGCTGCGCGGTCCGTTCGACGTCCCGGTCCGGCAGGAACCGGACGTCGTCGCGCACCTGCATGAGGTGCAGGCCGAGGTACTGGGCGAACAGGTTCGTGAACCGTCCGCCGGCCAGGGTGATGCGGCGTTTGCCGTCGGATAGCAAGCCGATCGCGTGTTCGAGATCGTGCGGGGGCAGTTCGGCGAGGGTCTGGGCCACTGCGGCGCTGAAGACGTTGCTGCCGCGCTGGAGGAGGGAAAGGTCCTCGACTCCGTCCTGGCTGCGGCCGTAGTCGGTGGCCTCGTAGAGGGAGAGGGGGGAGGCGTTGCGTTCGTCGAGCTCTGCGCGGAGTGCGGCCTGGAAGTCGGGGAAGCCGCGGTAGCCGAGCCGGTTGATGAAGCGCAGGACGGTGGGCGTGCTGACGGCGGCGCGTTCCGCGAGGACGGCCATGGTCTCGAAACCGGCCGCGGGGTAGCCGGCGAGCAGCACGCGTGCGACTTTGCGTTCGGCGGGGCTGGCGTCGCCCAGCTTGAGGCGGATCTCGTCGGCGAGCGTGCCAGGGGCCATGCGCTGGGTCTTCCTTCGTATGCGTAGGTGCTTCGGGAGCTTGGGGTGCTTGGGGTGCTTGGGCGGTCGAGGTCGAGGTCGAGCCTACTGTCGATCGTGAGCGGTGAGGCCGGCCGGAACCCCCGGGTTCCGGCCGGCCCCGTCGCCCGGAGCGCGTCAGGGCAGAGTCACTCCGGAGCGACGGCTATCCGCAGGCCGGTGACGGTGTGCGCGGTGGCGCCGTCGCTGGTCCAGGCGGTGAATCCGGGTTGCTTGGTGAAGGTGACGGTGAATCGGGGGCCGCTCTCGAATGTGGCGGCCGTGGTGGTGCGCCGGGTGCTCGCGGCCAGGGCGCGGGCGGTGTTCAGGAAGGAGTAGGGGACGCCGGCGGGGTTGGCCGGGGAGTAGAAGACGTCCGAGTTGGCGGGTATCGGTGAGGCTGTCAGCGGGATCAGGGGCCGCTTGCCGTCGGCGGGCAGGATCTGCCAGCGGTTCGGGTCATAGCGGTCTCCGTTGGAGAGGTAGGTGTAGCGGGCGCCGGTCAGGGCCCATCCGGACCGTGGGTTCTTGTCGGTTCGGGCTTGCCGGAGGTCGAGGATGGCGACGCCTTGCGGGCCCAGGACGCGCAGTCGCTCGCGGGGGGTGCTGGGATCGTCGACGACGAGCGCGGTGTTCTCCTCCAACGCGTACACGCGGTCGTGTCCCGTGTCGGCGGCGAGTCGCAGGGCTCTGCCTTCGCGTCCGTTCGTACCGGTGTGGGTGTCGATCAGTCCGGAGCGGAGGAAACCGAAGCCGCCTTCGGGGAGGTAGCCGAGCCGGGACGGGTCATCGAAGTAGCCCGGGCTGCTGCCGTCGCGCAGTCCTTCGTAGGAGTCGCCTCCGGTGACCATGTCGGCCCCGGCTGCGATCTGCGCCCCGGCGCTGGATCCGGATACGACGGCCCCGGCGGCGAGCTTCGCCCGGATGGCGGCGAGCACCTTGGAGTCGGTGTGGGCGGAGCCGTGGAGCAGGGTGGTGACGTAGCGGTACTGGTCACCGCCGCCGAAGAAGAAGCCGGTCATGGAGTCGACCTGTCGCACGACCTCGTCGGAGTCGGCATTGGCGATGTGGTCGAGGTCGATGGGGATCCATTGGGCGTCGGCGGCACCGTGCTGCTTGAAGAGTCCGGCGTAGTAGGCGCCGTTGCAGGCGGAGTTGCTGCAGTTCTCGGGGTCGCCCGCGTCAGGGTCCTGGCTGGCGGGGACGGAGGCGGCGGTGAGGACACCGATGCGGGCTTTCGATCCGCCCGCACGCTTGATGATCTCGCCGTAGACCTGCGCGTTGTCGGCCTTCAGGCCGCCGCCGATCAGGACGAGCGAGCCGCCGCCGTTGGCTGACGAGGCCATGTGGGCCTGGGCGGCCGGGGCGAGGGTGAGGCCGAGAAGGAGAGCGGTGCTGCCCGCCAGTGCGGTACGGCGGGCTCCGGTCGGGACGCGCATGGGGGATGCCTCCTGTGGGTGGGGTCGGGTGGTGGCCGGGACCGCGGCGGCGGGTGACCGCCGCGGTCCCGGCGCGGACCGGCAGCCCGGGGCGTGGTGGGAGGGGCTGCCGGGGCCGGGTCCCGTACCGGGCAATGGCGCGATCAAACCGGTACGGGACGTCCTTGGGGGTGTCAGCCGGCGCGGCCGTCGCCGAGGTCGGCGACGAGGGAAGCCAGGAGGGCGACGCGGGCCGGGACGGTCGAGGTGTCCAGCCACTCCTCCGGTGTGTGGTCGGCGCCGCCCACTGGGCCGAGACCGTCCAGGGTGGGCACGCCGAGACCCGCGATGAAGTTGGCGTCCCCGACGCCGCCGGTCGCCGCGCCGTGCAGGCTGATGCCCAAGCCCGCGGCAATGCGTCTGGCCCGGTCGAACATGCGGCGTGAGGCGGGTGTGTCCTCCATGGGCGGGCACAGGTCAAGCTGCTCGACCGTCGCCGTGGTACCGGTCACGGCCGGCCGTGCGGCTGCGGACTCGATCGCACGGTGGGCCGCGGCCAGTCCGGCGGCCGTGGCCGAGCGCACCTCGACGCGCAGCTCGGCTTCCGGACAGACGATGTTGGTGCGGCTGCCGGCCCGTACGACACCGACGTTGACGGTGACGTCGTCCCAGTGGCCGTTGAGGGACTGCAGGGCCACGACCAGGTGGGCGGCGGTCAGAGCCGCGTTCGCTCCGCGCTCCGGCTCGATGCCGGCGTGCGCTGCCCGGCCGGTGACGCTCACCCGGAAGTCGGCGACACCTTTGCGGGCGATGACCAGGTCGCCGTTCTCCCGGGCACACTCCAGGGCCAGGGCGAAGTGGACTCCACGGGCTGCCGCTTCGGTCACCGGGCGGCTCGCCGGTGAGCCGATCTCCTCGTCCGGGGTGGCGAGGAAGACGAGCTCGGCGTACTGCCCGGCCCGAGTCTCCTCCAGGATCTCCAGAGCGGTGATACCGGCCAGCAGGCCGGCCTTGTCATCGCTGACACCGGGGCCGCGCGCCGTGTGGCCGTCGAGGTGAAAGGGCCTGGCCGCCGCGGTTCCGTCGTCGAAGACGGTGTCGAGGTGCGCGACGAGCAGGAGGCGGCGTCCGCCCTGCTCGACCGGAAGGCCGCCCAGTTTCCGGGCGAGGATCACATCTCCGACAGGGTGCCCGTGGGGAGGGTCGGGCGCCAGGCGCTCGACGTCGAATCCGAGCCTCAGCAGCCGGTTCTGGGTCCAGTCCGCCATCTGGTTCACGCCGGCGGGGCTGTAGGAGCCCGAGTCGATGGCAACCAGGCCGGCGAGGTCGGACAGGTAGCCTTCCAGGCGCGCTTCGGCATACGGAATCAGCTCGTTGGTGTGCAGCTGCTCCCGTGAGGGGGCCGTCACAGAACCTTCGAGAGGAACGCACGGGTGCGTTCCTGCCGGGGTTCGACGAGGACCTGGCGCGGGTCACCGGATTCGACGACGACGCCGTCGTCCATGAAGACGGCGGTGTCACCGACCTCGCGGGCAAAGCCGATCTCGTGGGTCACCACGACCATCGTCATGCCGTCTGCCGCGAGCCGGCGCATCACGTCCAGGACGTCTCCGACCAGTTCCGGGTCGAGCGCGGAGGTGGGTTCGTCGAAGAGCATGAGTTTGGGTTTCATCGCCAGGGCTCGCGCGATGGCGACGCGCTGCTGCTGCCCACCTGAGAGCTGGGCCGGGTAGTGGCCCGCCCGATCCCCGAGGCCCACCTGTTCCAGCAGCTGCTGGGCCTCCTCCCTGGCCTGCGCCTTGTCGGCCTTGCAGACGTTGACGGGGGCTTCCATGACGTTGTCGAGGGCAGTCATGTGAGGGAAGAGGTTGAAGCGCTGGAAGACCATGCCGATGTCGCGTCGTCTCGCGGCGACCTCCTTCTCGCGAAGTTCGTGGAGCCGCGATCCGCTCTGGCGGTAACCGACCAGGTCGCCGTCGACCGCGAGTTTCCCTCCGTCGACTCTGTCGAGGTGGTTGATGCAGCGCAGGAACGTCGACTTGCCCGAGCCGGAGGGACCCAGCAGGCAGCACACCTGGCCGCGTTCGACGGTCAGGTCGATGCCCTTGAGGACTTCGAGCTTCCCGAAGTGCTTGCGCACGCCCTGGGCGTGGACCATGGGGACGTTCACGCTGCCGCCTCCTCGGTGTTCTTCTTCGTGCGGGCGGGCCGGCGGGCAGGCCGGCGGGCAGGCGGGGCCAGTGCACCGGCGAGCATGCGGCGGAGAGGTGAGATGTGGCCGCCGCCCGATCCGCGGCCGTACCGCCGCTCCAGCCATGCCTGCGGAATGCTGAGCAGGGTGACCAGGCCCAGGTACCAGAGGCTGGCGACGACGAGCATGGGAATGACCTGGTAGTTCTGCGCGTATACGTCCTGGATGTTGGACATCAGGTCGTGCGCCGAGATGATCGACACCAGGGCGGTCATCTTCAGCATGTTGATCGTCTCGTTGCCCATCGGCGGGATGATCACCCGCATGGCCTGGGGCAGCACGATCCTGCGCATCGTCTGGGCGGGCCGCATGCCGAGGGAGTGCGCGGCTTCGCTCTGGCCGGGGTCCACCGACTGAATGCCGGCGCGGACGACCTCCGAGGCGTACGCGGCCTCGTTGAGACCGAGGGCCAGCAGGGCTGCGATGGCCGGGGTGAGGAGGGAGTTCGTCTCGACCTGGAAGAAGGTGACGCTGGTGAACGGGATGCCGATCTTCACGTACTGGTAGAGGGCGGCTGCGTATCCCCAGAAGATGATCTGGACCAGCAGGGGGGTCCCACGGAAGAACCAGACGAACAACGAGGACATGCCGTAGAGAACCGGGTTGGACGACAGCCGCATCACTGCGACCAGCGTGCCCAGAAGAAGCCCGAGGGCCATCGCCGCCACGGTGAGCCACAGGGTCGTGACGAGGCCGGAGAAGATCAGGTCGGCGAAGAGGAAGCGCCCGATGATCTCCCAGTGGAGATTGCCGTTCTTCGCCAGTGATCCGGCCACACCGATGAGTGCGGTCATGGCCGCTACAGCGGCGATCCAACGGCCGTAGTGGCGCAGCGGTACGACGGTGAGTTGTTCGGGGGCCGGGCGGTCGATGTCCGCGGGAGCTGTGGTGGTGGTCATTTCTAGTCCACCGCCGCGTTCTTGGTGGCCTCCTTGACGGCGATCGAGGCGACACCGTACTTGTCGAAGATCTTGGTCACGGTTCCGTCGTCGATCAGAGCCTGCAGGGCCTTGTGGATCGCGTCGCTGAGCTGGGGCAGCTTCTTGGAGACCGCGATCCCGTTCGGGGAGGCCCCGTAGCCGCCCGCGGCAGCCGGATCGTCGACGACCTGGAAGGCGTTGCCGCCGTCGGCGGTCTTGGCGGTCCAGCCCGCGGCGGGCTTGGTCTGCACCTGGGCGACGACCTTGCCGGAGCGCAGGGCGAGCTGCGCGTCCGAGTCCTTGGGGAAGGTCTGGATGTCGATCTCGCCCTTCCCGGCGGCCTTGCACTTCGCCTGGTGTTCCTTGAGGAGGTCCAGCTGGTTGGTCGCCGCCTGCACCGCGGCCTTCTTGCCGCACAGGTCATCGAGCGTGGTGATCTTCTCGGGGTTGCCCTTGACCACCATGATCCCGGAACCGGAGACCGAGTAGTCGACGAAGTCGACGACCGCCTGGCGCTCCTTGTTGTCCGTCATCGCCGACATCGCCGCGTCGAACTTCCCGGCCTGAATGGCCGGCACGATCCCGTCGAACTTCTGGGGCGCGAACTCGAACTTCACACCCAGCTTGGCTCCCAGCGCCTGCCCCAGGTCGTAATCGAGCCCGGTGAGCTCGGGCTTGCCCTCGGCCACGAACATCTCGAACGGCGCGTAGGGCACGTCCGTGGCCACTCGCACGGTGCCCGCCTTCTTGATCGCGTCGGGCAGTGCGTCGTACAGCGCAGCGTCCTTCGTGACCGCCACTCCCGCGACGGTGGCCGGCTGCCCGCCGTTGGCCTTGGCGGTTTCGGCAGTGGAGTCCGAACAAGAAGTGAGCGTGGCCAGCGCGGTCGCGGCCGTCAGGGCCGTGATCAGGTTTCGGGACAGACGGGTGTTCATCAGGCGTATGCCTCTCCGGTCTTCGGGCCGACGGGGTGCTCGCCGTCGACTGCAACACGAAAATTACAGAAGCCTTCACTGAATGGCTAGATGTATCGCTCGTTACATTGAGGTAACGAGCACCCCGCCGGCCTCGAGACTGCACAGAGCCGACCCTTGAGCTGACCAAATCGCCCACCCATCGAGCGAGCGAAGCGATTCGCGCGCTACATCTACCGTTCATTCGACCTGGCTTGTAAGTTCCGCTACTGCAACACCCGCGGGGCTGTGCACCTCCCCAAGCACCGCTCAGGGCGTCGCCACGCCCTGCCTCCCGCAGATTCACCACCCCTCCCCCACCCCCCTTGGAGAAGCCATGGGCACACGGTTCAAGCACGCCTCGGCTGCCGTAGCACTGCTCACCCTTGCCGCCACGCTCACTTCGACCGCCAGCGCGCAGGCGGCCGCCACGCGGGTCCGTTCGGGCAGCGGCTCGGACGTCAGCCGCACGTCATGGCAGGGCCCCGCCTTCACCATGAACGGCGACGGCAAGATCATCCCCGGATCGATGTCGGCCGCCATCGACGCCATACGCGGCGGCACCGGCAGCCTGGACGTCGTCGTACTGGCCGGATCGGCCCCCACCTCGGGCAGCGCCACGCCCGAATGCGACGCCGCCATGGCGCTGCCCGGCGTCAACTCCTGTACCACCTGGACCCTGACCGCCGCCGCGGACGGCAACAACAGCCAGGTCAACACCGACGTCCGCAACGCCGAATTCGTCTACTTCGCCGGCGGCGACCAGTGCCGCTACGCCGCCTGGAAGGGCACCGCACTGGAGACATCCGTCGAGTCCGTCGTGGCCAAGGGCGGCGGCTCGGGCGGCGGCAGCGCCGGCCACCACATCAACAGCCCCGTCGTCTACGACGCCTGCAAGGGCAGCGTCACCAGCCCAGAAGCCCTCGCCAACCCGTACGACAGCTACATCACCTTCACCACCGGCATGTTCGACTGGGCGAACTACGGCGGAGTCATCAACGACTCCCACTTCACCACCCGCGACCGGATGGGCCGCACCATGGCCTTCGTCGCCCGCGCCATCAAGGACGGCCGAACTTCCGGGGGCAAGGCCTGGGGCGTTGGGGTCGAGGAAGGCAGCTCACTGTTCCTCGACAAGAACGGCACAGCCACCCTCTACGGCAAGGAGGCCTTCGTCGTCCTGGGCGACCACCAGCCGGAGCAGGCATCCTCAGGCAAGCCGCTGACCTTCTCCAACTACAAGATCTGGCGCCTGGGACCCGGGCAGACCTACGACTTCAAGAACCGACCCACCTGCGGCTACTACCTCCGCAGCGTCACAAGCGGCGTCGCCGACCCCAACCTGTACACCGGCACCCCTCAGACCAGCTGCACCCCGCCCGGGGGCACGAACACGCTCGCGGAAACCGAAGCGAACGACACCCGCGCCACCGCCGACGACGCCGGCGCGCTGACCTACCCCGCTTCGCTCACCGGCAGCATGAAATCGACCACCGACCGCGACTACTTCCGCGTCTCCTTCTCGGCCGGCGAGCGGGTCAGCATCCAGTGCGCCATTCCGGACGGCGCCTATGACGCCGACCTCTACCTGCTCGACTCCGGCGGCAGCACCATCGACCGGTCCGTGAACGACGGAGTGGGCGCCGACGAGAACCTCACCTTCACCCGAACCGCCGCCGGAAGCGGCACCTACTACCTGGAACTCGACGCGTACCAAAGCTCGGGCAGCTCTCCCTACACCTGCACCCTGACGAAGAGCTGAGGCACGGCGGGTGCCGGATCTCCCACTCTCCGGTCCGGCACCCGCCCACGCGAACTACGAGAAGTGAAGCACCCGAGCATGCCGAGAACAGCTGCGCTGGGGCGCTGGGATCGGCTCGGGGGCCGGTGACAGCTCACCCGCACGGCATCGCGTCTACCCCGCCCGTGCGGGTTTCCCGAGGTTGGGCCTCCGTCACCAGTAGTGTTTCCTCCCCCCGACAGCGTGACCTGCCGCTCCGAGGATCCAGAGGACAGCTCCGACGACCAGCAGAACGATCCCAATGGTCCATAGGATCGAAATTCCGGTCACGAAACCGATGATCAGCAGAATGATGCCGAGAACGAGCATGGTGCCTCCCACGCCGTTGGATACTTCACATCCAGGGTATGCGCTAACCGCGTCCGGCAGCCTGTCAAGGCCTGGCCCGAAGGGGCGACGTCCTGGTTCTCGTCCTCGGCCTCATCGCCCTGATCATGGCCACCACTGTCGGCCCGATGGGTGTCGGCATCCGCGCCGGCGGATCAGCCGCGGCGGGTCTTGCGCCAGCCGAAAGGGCCGGGCAGGTTCATCGAGGTGGTGCGGCGTCCGGTACCGCTGCGGGTGCGGCGGGGGCCGTGCTTGCCGCCGGTGGTGATCGACCACGACTTGCGGTTGATGTTGAGGCGGACACCGGGCAGGATCCTGAAGCTCTTCCCGCCCGGTGTCCCATCAGGACGCACCAGCAGCGCCGGGTCCGCCACGACACGGCCGGGATCCCGACATGGACCCGCGGGGGCCAAGCCCGCGGCAGCCCGAGGAGTTCAGGGGGTGTCACCTTCCCAGAGGAAGGGGCCCCCTGGATCGGCTTCGGAGGGTTTGTACAGAGAGCGGCCGCCAGGTCCGAAGAGGCCTCGATCGGTGATCAGGAGCGCTCCTACTACGCGTTCCTGCGGGGACAGGTCGGTGATGTCGTAGAGCCGGCCGTCGAGGGGGCCGCCGAGCAGGTTCACGTACAGGCGTCCGGGCGACGGGCCGGCCCACTGGCCGTCGTCGCCGCAGTACACTCTCGCGTCCATTGTGGTCACCTCACGCGCCTGCCCCCTCCAGGGCCCTGCAAGCAGGTGAACTGGCTCACCCAACCCAGGCGAGAGCCGCTTCGATGCTGTCGGTGACGTGGAACAGGGCGCGGGCCTGGGTGAGTTCCAGGACGCGTGCGAGGGAGTTGGGCAAAGGGCCTACGAGGACCAGGTGGCGGCTGCGCCGGAGGCGGAACATCTCGTTCAGCATGGAGGAGTCGGCGAAGGTGACGCGGCTGACGTCCAGGATGATGCGCCGGATGTCCGGATCGGTGATGGCGGCGGTGCCGGCCTCTTGAACGACCTGCAGGGTCCGCTGGTCGAACTCCCCGACGCAGACGATGACGCGTGCCCCGTCGCCGCGGTCCGGGAGCGCCAGTACTTGCTGCGTTCCTGGTGTTTTCTCCTTGGCGTCGGGCCTGGGGCTGCTGCCGAGGAGTCCGACCTGGTTGAGTTCGCGGACGATGAGCCAGGCGAGGTCGTCGGGGTTCAGGGCGTCGGGGTGAACCGCGGCGAGGTATGCAGCAATTCTGGTTGCGATTACTTTTGCTGTTTCTGCATCACTCATGCGTGCCTGTCTGCTGCTTTTCGGCTGTCCCGAACCCCATGCGGAGTTGGGGCTGGTGCTGGTGGTGGTACGTCGTGTCCGTGCTCTTCAGGCGCTGGGTGGCGGTGATGGTTTTCCCACCGCCTGGGAGGGGGGTGATGTCGACGCGTTCGGCGAGGAGCTGGACGAGGGGCCATCCGTAGCCGCCGGGGCTGCCGTAGGGCGCAGGGTGGGACCAGGGGTGGTCGGGGCTCGCGTCGCTGACGGCCAGGTGGAGGGCGTCGTCGATGATGGCGGCGTGGAAGCGGGTGATGCCACCGCCGTGGCGGATGGCATTGGTGACGAGTTCCGAGGTGATCAGGAGAGCGTCTGTGGCAGGCACGCTGTCGGGTCTGATGCCCGCGCGCCCGAGGAGTTCCGTGACCTGGTGGCGGGCGGACGCCGCCGTGGCAACGGCCGGCTGTGCACCGTTCATGGTGTGCTCCGGACGGGGGGTGTTGTCGGCTGCCGCAGACGCGTTCATGCCGCTATCGCCTGCCCTTGATGGTGGAGGTCATGCGCCGCACCGCTCTGGTTCGGCTGCGGGTGCGGGTGCGGGTGCGGGTGACGGTAGTCAGCATTTCATCGCGTCCTGCACGCCGTCCGCCCCTCAGAATACGGGCCTGAGGTTGGTGGCCTCGAACGAGTGAGGGACCGTGCGGTGCGGGAGGCGCGGTTGCCAGGAGGGTGCCGGATGGAGGATGGTTGCCGCAAGGCAAGTAACTTTCTCCGAGACTATGAGGTGAGGGGTTCGCGCAGCGGGCCTCAACGATGTGGTGATTCCCACCCAGGAAGCGGCCCCTTCGGTGCGCGCGCCGTGGAGTGAGGCCCCCTACCCCGTGCTTGTGGCAGACGACCAGGGAATCCTGGTGCTGGTGAACGAGGTTGCCGGTCTGCTTTTCCCTCAGGCCCGCGCAGGGACGCCGATCGCGGGCACCGTGCCCGCGTGGCTGTCCGAAGCCCACACCCGCTGTCTCGCGCCGGCAACTGCCCGGCCTTCGGCAGCTGAAGCCGATGCCCTGGCGCAGGGTCTGGTCGGCGACCGTTCGTATGAAGCGCATCCGACGCGCCGCGGTGACGGGACGGTGGTGTGGTGGCTCGTTGACGACACCGACCACCGTCTGGCCCGTGAGGCCCTGCGGATGGAACGGCAGCGCAGCGCCTTCCTGGGGGAAGCGTCGAACGTGCTGCTGTCCTCGCTGAATCTGGAGCGGTGCATGGACGTCACGGCGCAGATGGCCGCGGAGCACCTGGCCGACGCGGCTGTGGTCATCGCACCCACACGCGGCCGTGAACTGCCCATCGTGTCCTGCGTGCGCGGCGGGATGCCGGAGGCGTCGCGTGTGGCCGCGGACCCCGAGGCGGTGCCGGGGCTGGCAGAAGCACTGCAGGGATTCCCGCCCGTCCCCTCGCGCTGGATCGACCCGTCCACCGCCCCGGCCTGGCTGGTCCCGGAGGAGTTCGGCACGGTGGGGTCGATAGTGATCACACCGCTGCCCGGCCACGGCGTCCCCGCCGGAGCGCTGGTCCTGCTGCGCCGCTCAGGCGGTAGCGGATTCACCGAGGGCGAGGAGGTATTCGCCCGCCTTTTCGCCGCCCGAGCGGGCGCCGCCATGTCAGCCGCGCGCCTGTATGCGGAGCAGGCGTCGATCAGCGAGACGCTGATGCGCGAACTGCTCCCGCCATCCCTGAATCAAGTGGCGGGCGTCGAGTACGCGGGCGGCTACCGGCCCTCCCTGGACCATGAGCGGATCGGTGGGGACTTCTACGACGTCCACCCCGCCGCGGTGGCGGGCGACGCGTCACTGGTCGTCCTCGGCGACGTGTGCGGCAAGGGCCTGGAGGCCGCCGTGATGACGGGAAAGATCCGTAACACCCTGCACGCCCTGCTGCCCATGGCCGATGACCACCCGCGGATGCTGAACCTGCTGAACACCGCGCTACTGAGCACGCACAACGCGCGCTTCGCGACCCTGGTTCTGGCCTCCGCGGTCCGCGAGGGCGGCTCCGTCAAGCTGCGGCTGACCAGCGCCGGCCATCCCGCTCCGCTGATCCTGCGCGCCGACGGAACCGTCGAGGAGGCCGCGACCTACGGCACGCTGGTCGGAGCGCTGCCGGCCGTGACCGCCGAGACGGCGGAAGTGACGCTCGCCCCGGGCGAGACCTGCCTGCTCTACACCGACGGGATCACCGAGGCACGAGGCGGACCGCTGGGCGGGGCCATGTTCGGTGACGCGCGGCTGCAGCGGGTGCTTGGCGAGTGCGCGGGGATGCCGGCGGAAGCGGTGGTGGAGCGGGTGCAGATGCTCGCCTTCGAATGGGTCGGCAGCGGCCGCCACGACGACATGGCCGTCGTGGCGATCTCCGCGCCCCGAAACAACCACCTCAGTGCCGTAGACGGGCACACGAGGGGCAGGTTCACAGCGTGATATCCCACCCGACAAGCACGGAACCTGTGGCCGCACGGCTTTGGGGCGCGGCCCTGGCCGGCGACGAGCGGGCCGCGGTCAGCGTGGTCCGCCAGGCCCTGGACGAAGGAGCCGCACCGCAGGACCTCTTCTTGGACGTGATCGCCCGGGTGCAGGGCCGCGTCGGTGAACAATGGGCCGCCAACCGGATCAGCGTCGCGCAGGAGCACGCCGCCACCGCGATCAACGAGCGTGCCGTAGCGGTCGTCGCCGAGCATCCTGCCGCCCGTACGGAGATCTCGCGGGGGCGGGTCGTGGTGGCGTGCGTCGACGGGGAGTGGCACGGGTTGCCGGCACGGCTCGTAGCCGAGGTCCTCAAGCTGCGGGGCTGGCAGGTGTACTACCTCGGCGCCCACGTCCCGACCCCGCATCTCGTCGCGCACATCCACCGCACCGGGCCGGACGTCGTCGCGCTGTCCAGCTCGATCCCCACACGGCTGCCCACCGCGCACGCGACGATCACCGCATGTCAGGCTGCCGGGGCTCCGGTTCTCGTGGGGGGAGCCGCGTTCGGGCCGGACGGCGAGTACGCCCGCCTGCTGGGCGCGGACGCGTGGACGCCGGACGCCCGTGCGGCCGCCGACCTTCTCGAGCGCCGGCCCCTGCCGCGGCCCCGGCCCGACCACCAGCCCATCGATGACCTGCCGCACCTGGCCGACCAGGAGTACACCCTCGTCACCCGCAGCCGCCCCCAGCTCGTACGGACGGTCTTCACCGCCCTGGAGAACAGATTTCCGGCGATGCGCGGCTACAGCGAGGCGCAGCGGGAACGCACGGCCGAGGACTTGGCTCACATCGTGGAGTTCCTCGGCGCCGCCCTCTACACCGGCGACGCCGAGCTGTTCTCCCGCTTCCTGCTGTGGACCGCGGGCATCCTCGAAGCCCGCGGCGTCCCGGCGCGGAGTCTGCCGCCTGCGCTGGACGTACTCGCGGGTGAGCTGAAGGACTTCCCCCGCGCCACGGACATGATCCGCCTGGCCATCACCCGCCTGACCCCTACCCCACTCACCGTTGGCGGAGCCGCCGAATGATCCCCGTACCCGGGCCACTGCGCCTCACCCGCACCGATACTGCCGGCGCCGTGCGCATCGAGGTGCACGGAGACTTCGACTACCGGGATGCCGACCGCCTCCTGGACGCCGTCTCCGCAGTCCTGGCCGGCAGGGGCGTTCTGCGTGACCTGCACGTGGACTGTACGGACATGGCCGGTGTCGACTCCAGCGGGCTGGCGGTCCTGCTGCTGATCCGCCGGCACGCGGACGCCGCGGGCGTACGCTTGCACCTGGAGGGGCGGCCACCGGCGCTGAACCGGATCTTGCGGGTCACCGGCACGCTCGACTACCTCACCAGCCCACACACCGGTAACCGGTCGGCGGCCTCGACGACCGAGAGAGCCTCCGCCGGTTCACAGGAAGCTATAAAGTCCCGCTCCAGCGGGCAGGACCCCAGCACTTGACCGGCACCGGCAGGCGGGCCGCTCGCACGAAGGGAATGCACATGCCTGTACCGGCCTTCGGGCCCGGCGGCATCGACCCGGACGCCGCGCGCTCGGTCAGCGACATCGCCGAACTCCTCGACGTCGTCTACGAGAGCGCCCGCCAAGCCACTGCGGCAGCACCGGTCTCCACCACGCAGCTACGCCTGATGTTCCTCCTCGACCGCCGGCCCGGGATCCGCATGAGCGCCCTGGCCCAGCTCCTCGGCGCCGCCGCCCCCTCCGTAACCCGGCTTTGCGACCGGTTGGAGGCCACCGGATTCCTACGCCGCCATCCCTGCCCCGGCGACGGCCGCGAGCTCACCCCCCGGCTCACCCCCGCCGGAGAACGACACCTCGCCCAGATACGGGAGAAGCGCCAGCAGACGCTCGCCCAGGCCCTCGACACCATGAGCGCCGATACCCGGCAAGCACTCGCCACAGGACTGGCAGCACTCCAGCTGGGCATCACCGCGACCACAGGCTCCGCCCAGCAGGACGACCCCGCCGCCTGAGCTTGACTCTGTCGGGGATCTTGGAGTTGCCGAGGTCAGCTGCCCAGGGTTCGCCAGGATCTCGGACGGGGGATCTCGTGCTGATCGAGGTAGTTCTGGAAGGCGGTCGGCTGACGGGGCGGGGTCGCTTCCGCGGTCGGTCGCAGTCTGCTGAGGCGCTCGATGTTGACGGCGATCGCGGTCAGGACGTGTTGGAGGTGGGCCTTGTCCTGTCCTCGGTAGCGGCAGCGGCGCATGCCGTGGCCGTGGGCGAACTCGTTGACCGTGCCCTCTACTCCGGAGCGGACCGCGTAGCGGGTCTTCCACTCAGGCGTCTGTTGCTCGGTTCGGACGCGGAGTTGAAGGTCGCGGAGCTCGCGCGGGGGAAACCCGACGTTGCGTGTGCTTTCGCGGGAGGTGGTGCACTGGGCGCGGACCGGGCAGGGGTGGCACTGGCCCTTGGTGAACCGTGCCACGATCAGCGGGGCCGCGGTGGGCGAGGAGGTCGGGTAGGGGCCGTGCCAGCCCCGGCTGACCTGGCCCTGGGGGCAGGTGACCTGTCGGCGGTCGTAGTCGATGTGGAAGTCGTCCCGACCGAATCCTTCATTCTGGCGGTGCTGGCGGGTGGGGTTGCCCGGCAGCGGTCCGGTGACGGTGACTCGATGCTGTCGGGCGGCCTGGTCCAGGTGGACCAGGGAGGTGTAGCCGCTGTCGACCAGGTGCTCGGCGGGCAGCAGGCCGCGGCGGCGCAGGCGGGTGTGGATGCCGGGCAGGACCTTACTGTCGTGTGTGGTGGCTGCGGTGGTGGCCACGTCCGTGATCACGTTGGGGCTGTCGGGAGCACACGTCTCCGTCAGGTGAGCGGAGAACCCCTTCCAGCTGATGATGTGTCCGTGACGTGCGTAGCGGGCCGAGGTGTCGTAGGGAGAGACGATCGACCTGGACGAAGACGGCAGCCCGGGCCCGTCTTCCGTCTCGGCGGTGCGCCAGCGCAGGTGTCCTGCGGCGTCGCGATGGTAGTTCTGCACCATGATCTGGCGCAGTGCCTGGACGCGGGGGCCGGACGCGCGGTCTGCTCCGTGCCGGTAGAGGTGTTCCAGGAGCCGTAAGGCGTCGTTGCCGGTGGCGAGGATCCTGGTCTTGGGCTTGGTGGGGTTCTTGCCCAGGCGGACCGGCCGGCCGTAGCGGCGTCCCCACTCCTCGTCGACCAGCTCGTCCAGCAGGTGAGGGGAGGTGGCGGCGACTTCTTCCAGCGCGGCGCGCACCGCCTCGGTGATCAGCTCCAGGCGGGTCAGGTCGCGCACCGCGGCCAGGACATGGGTGGAGTCCGTGCGCTGGGTGGTGCGCTCGCGGACGAGACCTGCCTCCTTGAGGCGGGCCAGCATGAGGTCGAGGAGGCGGTCGGCCCGGTCGCCTTCGGCGAGGCGATCACGGAAGTCGGCCAGCACGCTGTGGTGGAAGCCGGGGTCGTCCAGCTCCATGGCCATCGCGTACTTGAAGTCGATGCGGCAGCGGACCGCCTCGGCGGCCTGCCGGTCCGACAGGCCGAGCAGGAACTGCAGCACACAGACGGTGGCCAGTTGAGCGGGCGAGAGGCCCGGTCGCCCGTCACGCGGGTACCAGTCGGCGAAGTCCTCGTCGCACCACAGCCCATCCAGCCGGTCGCGCACCCATATCGCCGTCGTGCCGTCCGGGTTGCTCGCCCGCGCAACCTGTGCAGTCAGAGGCGGGACTTGCTCACCGGAACGGGGGCGGAGGGACAACGGGCACCTCGACAGCTGCATCGGTCATCGGACCTACCCGAGCATGCCCGCTGACCATGCTGCCGCACCGCGAAACTCCAAGATCCCCGACAGAGTCAAGCTGAGTGCCTGTCCCTGTGACTGAGGCAGGCCGGTTACAGGGTGAGCGCCGCCTCGACGCTGTCGACGATGATGAAGAGCTGATCCGCCGAGGTGAGCTCGAAGAGCCGGGCCATCTGTGGGTTCAGGGGGCCTGCCAGGACCATGGGACGGCCGGTGCGCCACAGGCAGATCAACTCGTTGAGCATGGAGGAGTCGGCGAACGTGATCGTGCTGACGTCCAGCACGATCGTGCGCACCGGGTCGGTGAGGGCGCCCGTGATGGCCTGACGAAGAGGTTCGAGGGTGTCCTGGTCGAACTCGCCCGTGCAGGTGATCACGCGGGCACCGTCGATGTCCGGTGAGACCGTCACGCACGGTTCCATGGGGGCCTCCTCTTACCGGCTTGTCGGGGGGCCGAGAGATACGGCCCATCGCGTAGGCGGGGGGTGATCGTCGTCATCGAGACGGCCGAATGACTCCTGTGCGTACGGAGGGGCCCTGGTGCCTTTGGCACCAGGGCCCCGAAGGAACTGACTACACCATCTACCGGCCCTGATACTGCGCCGGCCTTCTGCGTCCGCGACCTGAGCGCTGTCGGGGAAGCGGGGATCGCGATTGCTTGACCGGAGACCACCTCACCATCGATGTCCTGCGGTACCCGGACTCACACGCCGTCCGGGCGATCCTGATGGCGCCTCAACTCCTCCGTTCATCCCTCTGGGATCACTTGCCAAACCGGTACTGCGGTAGCCCGGCAGTTCGTCTCTGCCAGGCCCTTCGGCCTCTCTGGGCTACGGGAGAAACCATAGCCAGACGACAGGCCAATGTCTACTTCGGCCACCATAGATTTCCGTGCACGTCCCGATGAGGAATCCGAGTGCCCCGCAAGCAGGAAAACAAGGCCGACTGGGTTGACCAGTAGCAGGCCGGCGGAGCACCTGAGGCCGCCCGGCGTTTCCAGGCACCAGGGCTATCGGCCGCAATCGATCCGTCAGGCGTGTTCCTGGGGGCAGACCTCGGCCAAGAGCTCCAGCAGATCTGCGGTCACCGGCTCGGGCTCGCCCCGCCGCACCCAGGTGTAGACGGCAATCCGCTCCGTCGCGTCGGCATGGCGCAGAACGCACCCGTCCACCAGCCCGTATGAACGGGACTGCCGTACGTGGATCTGCCGGGGCACACGATCGTCGGCGGGGTCCTCGCGCAGCCTCCCCTGATCGGGGTGTGGATCGCGAGTCGAAAGCCGCGCCGTGACCGACTGTCCCGCCGCCTCACTCACGTGGCAAGAGCCTGGCCGACATGATCACAGGAGGCGTCCGGCCGGGTCCCCGCCGGGGTCGTCGTCCAGCCCTATGGTGACCTTCACCCGCTTGCCCACGGGCTCGCGCCGTACCTCGAAACTTCGGCACACCGCCATCGCGATCTCCAGGCCGTGCTGCCCGACCCGGCCCGGATCAGCGGGGCTCACCGCGGGCAGCTGCGCGGCGGTGTCCCACACGCTGATCTCCACGACGTCGGCGCTCACCTCCAGCTCCAGCAGGCACGGCCCGGGCGCGTACTTGTAGGCATTGGTCACCAACTCGCTGACCACCAGCTCCACCATGCTCATCGCACGGTCCGACACCGGAAGCCCGTGAACGGCCTGTACGTCGGTCATGAAACTGCGGGCAGCACGCCTGGCCCCAGCGATCGGCTCGATGCCGTCCAAGGCCATGGCCGACACGATCGGACGGCCGACCAGCGACTCATACTCGGCTTGGAACACCACAGCAGCCATACGCCACCCTCATCCTGAGCAAGCCACACGGCTGCTTCCAGCCGGATTCCCCGAAACGGCAGCCTTACACAGGAGACCCGAAACGAAAATCTGACCGCCCGGGTGGCGCGGACCACAACCACGTCACAGCCCAGTGTCTACGCCAGCCAACATAGATTTTCAGGTGCCCGTTACTCAGGTAATCGGGCGTCGTTGGGTTCGACAGCTGCGGGCGGGGGCACAACGCCCAGGCAGGCATGGCCCGACAAAACGACGGACCTGGAGCGCGCGATGACCACGATGACCGCCGACCACACGGCCTTCCGCGCCCTCACTTCAATCGCCGGTGCGCGCCAAGCAGCGCGGGCCTTCCTCGAAGCCCTCGGACAGCCGGCCATGGAGCCGGAGAGCGCAGATAGCGTGATCTTGGTCGTCTCCGAACTCGTGACCAATGCCGTGCGTCACGGCGGCGGCAGCTACACCCTCCGCTTGGCTGCCCACCCGGGCACCATCGAGGTCGCCGTCGAGGACTCCAGTCCCCACCCACCGCGGATGCGCACCCCTGACCTTGACGACGGCAGTGGTGGATTCGGCTGGCAGATGGTCAACAACCTCGCCCGTGCCACCGTCGTCACGCCCGGGCCCGAGGGCGGCAAGACCGTACGCGCCCTCCTCCCCCGTTGACCTGCGCAGCCGGCACTCACAGGGTCAGCGCTCCCCGACCGGATGGTGGACGACAGGCCCTGGGGCTAGCGGGGATCGCTGTGCCCGCCGAACCATTTGGCGCGCCTGCGACCCGTGGCCGGGGTGGCCGTGGGGGTGGGATGGTCCTCGCCGAGGGCTTGGCCGGTTTGCGCGAGGGCGGCGTCGCGCTGTGCGATGAGGTCCTCGCGTTCGCGGTCCACGACCGCGCTCTCCCGCTTCGAGGTGAGAGAAGCCTCGTGGCGGGCGAGGCGGTTGCGACGGGCGGCCCGGCGGGCCGCCGCCAGGACGAGGGCCAGGCCCAGGACGGCGGCCGCGCCGACAGCGATGCCGTAGAGGAACAGCGCGCCGGTCGAGCTGGTGACGTGGTAGCCGAAGACGGAGAAGTCGTTGGTGAGCTCGTGGGCACTGCCGAGATTCGCCATGACCCCCGCCACGGCGAAGATCAGCGCAGCGATCAACAGGATGAGACCGAGGATGAGGATCATGGAGCACTCCCTGCTCCGCACTGCCACGTGCGAATGGGCCGCGGCCGGCGGAAGCCCGCCGATCCACACTGCGCCTACCCGAAGGCGGCAGGGCCAAGCGATCCCAGAGCCTGGATCAGGTCACAGTCAAGATCACCTGCCGCGTCACGGACGTCAGCCGATGCACGTCCTCATCGCTGCGGAGGCCCCGCTCGAGCAGGTTGCGGGTCGGGGCCGAAGCAGTTGTGGCTGGCCGAAGAGGAGGGCGTAGCCGTCGGGGAGCCGGCGCAGGATGCGGGCGAGGAGGCCGGGGCCGGCGAGGGCGGAGACGGGGGCGAGGACTGCGCCGGTGTCCCAGCGGGTGGTGGCCGGTGTCGTGCCGGTGCGGGCGGCCAGGTCCTTGATGAACCCCCACCCGGTGAGCTGTTCGGCGTCGGGGATCGGGGCGGTCAAGGTGAGCGCGGCTTCGACGGGCAGCCGGTGTGCGAGGTCGACGCGTTCGTCGCCGGTGATCTGCCGTCCGAGAGCGGCGAGGACGGTTCGAACGGCTTCCTCGGCGCGTGCGCGGGTGGGGTAGGCGCCCTCGTAGCGGACGCGTTCGAGCAGCTGGCTGTACGTCATGGCCGTCAGAGAGTGTTCCGGTTGGGTCTGGTCGTACATGACGGGGCGCTGGCCTTTCTCGGTCGATCTGGGACAGGGCTCGGGGGTCGTGTGCGGTCAGGTGGGCTGGGGGTGGCCGAAGAGGAGGTCGTAGCCCGGGGGCAGCTGGAGCAGCACCTCGCGGATGAGGACGTCGCCCGCGGCTGCGGCCGCGGTGGAAAGGACGGCGCCGATGTCCCACAGGGCCGTCTGCTCGGTGGCTCCCTCGATCCAGGCCGCTGTCGCGCGGACGAAACGCTCGGGTGAAAGAGGTTCGGCGGCCTGCAGGGGGTTGAGCAGGATCAGGGCGAAGCTCTCGGGCAGCCGGGCCGCGAGCTCGGCCCGCACGCTGCCGACCAGATGGGCGCCCAGCAGAGCCAGGACGACGCGGGCAACACGATCCGCCTCCTCCGCCGTTTCGTACTCGCCGCGTTCCTGGACATGGGCCAGGAACGACTCCCTGCGCATCGACATCACGACACCTCCGAGAAGGGGTGAACGGGTGAAGGGGCGAAAGACGGGTGCGGAGGGCGGGGTGCCGGAGGGGGATCGGCTCGTCCCGCCCTCCGCTGCCGGCTGGTGCGGGAGGGTTCAGCCGGAGATCTGCTTGCGGCCGGACTCGCTGCCGATGCTGATCTTGCGGGGCTTGGCGCGCTCGGCGATCGGGATCCGCAGGGTCAGGACACCCGCGTCGTAGTCGGCTTCGATGCGCTCGGTGTCGAGGGTGTCCGCCAGCATCACCTGGCGGGAAAACACACCGAGGGGCCGCTCGGCGAGCTCCATCTGCACACCGTCGGACTTCTCCGCGGGCCGGCGCTCCGCCTTCACGGTCAGCATGTTGCGCTCGACGTCGATGTCGATCGCCTCGGCGCTCACTCCGGGGAGATCGAAAGCGATCACATAGACGTCACCCTGACGGTAGGCGTCCATCGGCATCACCGACGGCTTCGACCACGTGCCCGAGCTGCCGGACAGCTGCTGGACGATCCGGTCCATCTCGCGGAACGGGTCAGTGCGCATCAACATCGCGAAACACCTCCAGTTGGTTCAGGCAGAAACTGCCAATGCGCTTCAACGTGCTTCCGTTGTAGCATGTCATCCAAACGATGACAAGGTGAGTGTCGCCGAAAGGATGACGCCAGCAATGTCACTGGGAGGACGACATGACAACGGAGAGTGCCATGGCAGGAGCCACCCCACCCCCGCAGATCGACTTCCTCGCTGCCTCGGCGGCCCTGGAGACCATCAGCGGAGCCGTACGAGGTGCCCAGCAAGCAGTCAGCAGCGCAGTGAGCGCCCCGGCGACGCCCGATCGGGATGCGGGTCCGCACTCGGTTCTGGCCGCGCTGGTGATGCTGCGCGAGGTCCGTGAGCAGCTGGCCGGCTGGGAGAGCGGGCTGATCGAGTCCGCCCGCGATGCCGGTGCGAGCTGGGCAGACCTGGCCGGACCGCTGGGCGTCGCGAGCCGGCAGGCCGCCGAGCGCCGCTACCTGCGCCTGCGGCCCGGTGCGGCCGGCAGCACGGGTGACGAGCGCGTCGAGGCCACGCGTGCCACCCGTGCCGCCGACCGCAACGTGAGCGCCTGGGCCCGCGACAACGCGGCCGACCTGCGGCGCCTCGCCGGCCAGGTGACTTCCCTCACCGGCCTCCCGGCGGCTGCCGAGCGCACTGTTGGGGACCTGAATGTGGCTCTGGGCGATAGTGATGTCGCACGCCTTGTGGGTCCCCTGGCCGACAGCCGCGCGCATCTGAGGCCCGAGGACTCCGAGCTCGCCGACCGCATCGACGCCCTGACCCGCCACACCGACCAGCTCCGCCAAAGCACCCACGACCAGCGCAACACCTGACGTCCAGCCCTCCATCAGCACCGAGCCCGCGGGCATCGGGGCCAGACGCGTCGAACCAAGGAGTGTTCACCATGACCGAGCGTTCTCCCCTGGAGGCCGACGGCACCGGCATCAGGGTGGAGGTCCTGGACCGCACGGTCACCCTCCACCCCGTCGGTGAAATCGACATGGACACCGCACCCGCACTGCGGATCGCGCTCAGCGGAGCCCTCACCCACGCCTCACCGGCCCGGCCCGTCGTGGTCGACTGCAGCCGCCTCACCTTCTGCGACTCCACCGGACTCAACGCCCTCCTCAACGCCCGGCACTCCGCGCAGGCAACAGGCACCGTCATCCGCCTCGCCGCTCCCAGCGACCAGCTGACGCGCCTTCTGGAAATGACCGGCACCCTGTCCCTCTTCCCCACCGACCCCCACCCGCCCACAGGCGGCAGCATCCCAGGAAGGCACCCGGTCAGCCCGCCCCAGTAGCGGGTGGACGTGTACGCAGACCTGTGTACGAGGCTCGCCCATTGGGTGGCCTGTCGTTCGGGTGCAGTCGAGGCCGGGGCGGGATGGCGGCGTGCAGGCGGGTAGGCGTCGGGTATGAACTCACACACCCTCGACGCCTCCCCCACCGCCCGGCAGACAGCAGCGCTCGACACCGCCTCGACATGGTGGCTGACGACCCTGGACGGGCTCGAACGGACCACGGTGGCCGACCCGGCCATCAGAGTGCTCCAGCGGGGCATCCGCTCGCTCCCCCTGGGCCGGATGCGCGACCTCTTGCGCGGCAGGCCCCTGGGCCACCCTGTGCACCCCGTGCTCGTGCAGGTACCCATCGGGTGCTGGCTGTCAGCCTCTGTGCTCGACGTCGTACCCGGGGCAAAGCACGCGACGACCACGCTGACCGCCGTCGGACTGGCCGGAGTCGCCCCGGCAGCGATGGCCGGCTGGGCGGACTGGGCGGACCTTCCGCCCGAGCAGGCCCGGGTCGGCCTGGCCCACGCCGTCTCCAACGTGGCTGTGGTGGCCTGCTACACGGCGTCCTTGACGGCGCGGCTCCGCGGCCGCTCGGCGAAGGGGCGGCTGTGGTCCTTGGGCGGGCTGGCTGCCGTGGCCGTCAGTGGTGCGCTGGGCGGGCATGTGGCGTACCGGCAGGCCGTCGGAGCGCACGCCACAGCGTGAGGACCAGCTCTGTTCCCCTCTCCGGAACGGCTCTGATGAGCCGCAGCCGGTCAGCTGAGTTCCTTGCGGGCCCGCCCGCGCCCTCACTGGTCGGGCCTTCGGATCAAGAGGTGGGGGGCGTCGCGGTGTGGTCCGGATGGTGGCGGGTGCGACGAATCGTCTTGAGGCGCGCCTCCGAGAGGTGCTCGCGCCCGCCGACCAGCTCGTCGACGATTTCGCGTTCCATCCCTGCGAAGGGTCGGTAGTACGTGGAGTTGTAGGCCTCGATGATCTGAAACGTCCAGTGACCCGGGATCACGTTGCGGCCCACGATGTCGCGCTCGACCCGTGCGGCCTGCTCCTCGTGGCCCGCTTCGCGCAGGAGCCGGACCGCGTCGCCCAGCTCGAAGTCCGCGGTCCCGGTCAGCTGGTGGAATCCGTAGAGGTGGCCGCGGGCACGCTCCGTGGTCTCCAGCGCCTTCGAGAGCGCGCCCAGCGCCCGCACCGTCTTCTCGTCGACGCCGTCCGGCACCTGGTGGGCCGGGTCCATCTCGTGATTGTCGTCCATGGAAGTTGTTCTGCCCGAAGGATGCTGCACCGAGTGTCCGATTGGGCCGAGCGGCGTAGAACCGCCTCCTCGAACGGCCCTGCCACCGCACGGATCCGTCGAGCGCCAGGGCGTGACACAGCAGGGGACCCGCTCACCTCCAGATGTCGACGGCCGACCGGTGCGGCGTTGGATCCGGGTGTGTGAAGCCGGGAAGGCGGGGCAGGCGGAGTTCAGGCGGAACTCAGCAGTCCCGCCGAGTACCACGTACGGAACAAGGAGGAGCGGGCGGAGAATTCATTCCCCGCCGTCCCCCGTTGACCGGAGGAGTTGTTTTCGCGTGACTGAGCATGTGTGGAGCTACCAGCCGACCTCGGGCCACCTGGCCGGTACGGACCTGACCGGCTACAAGGTCGAGGCCACCGACGGCAGCATCGGCAAGGTCGACAAGCACTCCGACGAGGTCGGTGACGCCTATCTGGTGGTCGACACCGGGGTGTGGATCTTCGGCAAGGAGGTCCTGCTGCCGGCGAGCACCGTCGTCAGGGTCGACCCGGAGGACAAGAAGGTCTTCGTCGACCGCACCAAGGAGCAGATCAAGAACGCCCCCGAGTTCCACCGGGACAAGCACCTCGGCGATGCCGGGTACCGGGAGGAGCTGGGCACGTACTACGGCGGCGGCGCGCCCTTCGGCGGTCGCCCCGCCTGATCGCCTTCCGCACCACGACGCCGGTCCCGGCACCCTCCTGGGTGCCGGGACCGGCGTCGTGAGGGTCGGCCGTCCTCGAACCTGAGGACCTCGGCCAGCGCGAGGCAGCGAAACGGCTCCGGTTCGCGAACGCGACCATCGGCTCCGACTCAGTCACCGCTCCTTTCCTCTGCTCGTGGCCGACGCCCTTCCACTCCACGAAGTCAGGGTCTTTGAGGTCGACGTCGTCGGCGTTCTCCATCCCGGCAGCAGCGGGGAAGGCCCGGACATCAGCTGGGCGGTGGGCCGCGCCGATGGCGACTCCGTCGTAGCGGACCCGGCGCCGGCCCTGCTGGCCGGCCTGGTAGACGATCAGCAGGGCGGACATGGGGCCAGCCTGCCGCGGCAAGCGCATCGACACACCTCCGCATCCGAATGGGTGACCGCCAGCCGGTTCCCAACGACGCCCCCCAGACTGGGGCGCGCCCGCGAAGGATCAGGGCCTCGTGCCGCCGCCACAGCAACAGCCTCACCTTCGTTGCCCTGCGGGAACCCGGCACCACCCCATGCCGGAGCCAGCGGCGGGCGCGTAAGAACGCTGTGCCCGGGGGGAATCAATATCTGTCACCGCGACCTAAGGATTTAACGGATCCCGCGGGGAGAGTTTCTACCGCAACGCTGCCGACGGAAACGTTCAACGCACATT